>NZ_RZTO01000709.1:0-3271 GCF_003997225.1 Mesorhizobium sp. M2C.T.Ca.TU.002.02.1.1 | reverse complement strand
TGCCGCGGCAGGCGCGAAAGTCGCGGTCGCCGCCCGTCGTGCCGATCGCCTCGAAGCACTGGTTGCCCGCATCGAGAAGGCGGGTGGCGTCGCTCTCGCCATTGAAGCCGATATTGCCAAGGCCAGCGACATTGTCGCGATGGTCGACAAGGTCGTATCCGAATGGGGGCGACTCGACATCCTCGTCAACAATGCCGGCGTCATGCTGCTTGCCCCCGCGGCTGAAGCCGATCTCGACGACTGGCGGCAAATGATCGAGCTCAACCTGATCGGCCTGATGGCGACCACCAAGGCGGCGCTGCCGCATCTCAAGGCCTCGAAGGGCCATATCGTCAACGTCTCCTCGGTGGCCGGCCGCGTTGCCAATCCGGGCGCGACCGGTTACGCGGCGACCAAGTTCGGCGTCGTCGCCTTCTCGGAGTCGCTGCGCCGGGAGGTCTATGCCGACAAGGTGCGCGTCACCGTCATCGAGCCCGGCCTAGTGCGCACCGAGCTCGGCGACCACATCACCAACGCGGAATCGAAGGCCGGACTCGAACACCGTCTCGCCACGATGGAAGCGCTGACCGCCGAGGATATCGCGAACGCCATTTTCTATGCCGTCAGCCAGCCGCCAAGGGTCAACGTCAACGAGATACTTATCCGCCCGACCGATCAGGAACGCTGAACAACGAAAAACGCCTCTCGCGCTTTTACACGCGGGAGGCGTCTTTTTGCCGCCAACCTTTCTCGATTGCTCTCGAACTGCTGACAGCAAGGATAAAACCGGCAGCCGGCGAAAGAGTTCCTCGCAAAAGCGAAAAAAATCGTGCTGCCGGAAAAAATTGCGTTGAAGGATGGACGGGGGCCGCAATCCTGCGCCAAGACAAAGGCACGCATGAGGATCGCCTTGCCGCTCGACCCCGCCATCACCTTGTCGCTTTCGCAAAGCGCCACCTTCGACTGCCAGAGCTGCGGCGCCTGCTGTTCCTACGCGGCCGACTGGCCACGTTTTTCGACCGAGGAGGATGAGCAGCTCGACCGCATTCCGGCCGAGCTGGTCGCGGCCGATCAGTCAGGAATGCGCTGCGAGGGCGCGCGGTGCTCGGCGCTCACCGGCGAGGTGGGCAAACATACGGCCTGCGGCATCTATGATCTCCGCCCCGATGTCTGCCGCGCCTGCATGCCCGGCGGCGGCGACTGCCTGATGGCGAGGGCAGCGCACGGGCTGCCGGTGAACTAGTTCCTCGCCCCCGCAAGGCGAGGGAGAGGTCGCCGCGCAGCGGCCGGAGAGGAGCTGCGACGCCGGCGGGCTCCCTCTGATTGCTTTCAAGGGCAGCGCCATCCCCCTCCGTCCCGGCTTCGCCGAGCCACCTCTTCCCCGTTTCATGGAGGTGAGGAAAGGCGCCCCGCTTGCTCCGCCGCACGCCTCCCGGTACCTTCGCGTCGGGCAGGGCCGCGGAGGAAATCCATGAGCATCGAATTCCTGTTGACGTCGCTGATCATCGTGGCCTCGCCCGGCACCGGCGTCCTCTACACGCTGAGCGCCGGTCTCTCGCGCGGCGCGCGCGCCTCGATCATCGCCGCCTTCGCCTGCACGCTGGGCATCATCCCGCATATGGCGGCCGCCATCACCGGTCTCGCCGCTGTGCTGCACACAAGCGCCGTCGCCTTCGAGACGCTGAAATATCTCGGCGTCGCCTATCTCCTCTACATGGCCTGGAATACGTTGAAGGAAAAAGGCGGCCTCAGCATCGACGAGGATGCCGCGCCGCGCTCAACCGCAAGGACCATCACCACCGGAATCCTGGTCAACGTGCTGAACCCGAAACTGTCGATCTTCTTTTTCGCCTTCCTGCCGCAATTCGTCAGCACAACCGAGCCACACGCGCTGCCCAAGATGCTGGAGCTCTCCGGCGTCTTCATGTTGATGACCTTCGTCATCTTCGCCGTCTACGGCGTGTTCGCGGCTTCGGTGCGCAGCCATATCGTGACGCGGCCGAAGGTGCTGACCTGGATGCGCCGCAGCTTCGCTGCCGCCTTCGTCATGCTCGGCGCCAAGCTGGCGCTGGCCGATCGCTAGTTCGTTGCCGCGGTCGGTCAATTCGGGTCCACCGGCTCGCTTTCGGTTTCGGACGTCTCATCGCTGCAAAAGTCGGGCGCGGCCCGGACGCCGAGCCGCCAGGCTGAAGGTGGGACGCCGATCATCTTCTTGAAGGCCCGGCTGAACGCCGCTTCGGATTCGTAGCCTATTTCCGCCGCGATGTTTGCGACATTGCTGTTGCCGGCGCTCAGCAGTTCCGAGGCGATTTGCATGCGCCATTTGGCGAGATAGTGCATCGGCGGCATGCCGACGATCTTGGTGAATCGCTCCGCCAGCACCGTGCGCGACAGCGCGGACTCCTTGGCCAGCGCCTCCACCGTCCAATTATGGGCCGGCCGGTCGTGGATCAGCGCCAGCGCCTTCGCCAGATGCGGATCGCGCAGGCCCGCCAGCCAGCCGGTTTGTTGCGGGGGTAGTGACTCCACATAGCGGCGCAGCACGTCGACGAACATCAGTTCGCTGAGCTTGGTCAGCACCGTTTCGCTGCCGGCCCGCTTCTCGGCCACTTCCGAGACCGCCAGCCTGATGAACTGGCCGAGCCAGCCGCCATCGCCTTCAACGTCTCCGGCCTTGATCACGGGCGGCAGCGCTTCGAGCAGCGGATTGAAGGGCAGGGCATGGCAGGCGAGATAGCCGCAGACCAGCCGTGCCGACAGCGGTCCGTCCTTCACGTAGTTGATCGGGAAGGGCGTCTGGCTTGCGGCCGCGATCTCCAGCACATCCGCCGTCGGCGGATCGGCCCGGAGATCTGGCGTGCTCGACATGATGTGCGGATCGCTGTGGGTGAAGACCACGACCTCGCCGGCTTCCACCGGGATAGCCTCCTGGCCGACGATGCGGGCAAAGCAACGGCCGGACGTCAGCACGTGATAGGAAATCAGATGATCGGCGCCCGGCAGTATCCTCGGCAGTATCGAGGCAGGCGCGGGCGAGCACACCGCCCAAGGGTCCTGGGCCTCGATGTCGAAAAACGTCGCGCCGGTGAGGCGCACCGTTTTCAAAAGGTCCGATAGAGCGTCCCCGGCCATTCCACCCCTTTCCCGCGCAAGCTGCGCGGCATTCCATTCGAGTTCCGGACGCGCTGTCAACGAACGCGGACGCCCCGTCATTCCGTCCCCGGCCGGAAGCTTTAAACCCCAACCGGCGTCAGGAGCTGTCTTCTGTTGGACGCTCCGCGCGATCGAACGC
>NZ_RZTO01000708.1:0-3288 GCF_003997225.1 Mesorhizobium sp. M2C.T.Ca.TU.002.02.1.1 | reverse complement strand
GTGATAGGCCATTTCTGTCCTCAATACGCGTCGGCGTTGTCGATGTTGAAATTGTAGAGCTTGCGCGCCGAGCCGTAGCGCTTGAATTCCGATGGCTTCACGTCGCTGATGCCGGCGCGGTCGAGCAGGCCCTGCAAGAGTTCGATATGCTCAGGCCGCATCTCCTTGGCGATGCAGTCGGCGCCCAGGCTCTCGACCTTGCCGCGCACGAAGAGCCGCGCCTCGTAAATGGAATCGCCCAAGGCATCGCCGGCATCGCCCAGCACCACCAGATTGCCGGACTGCGCCATGAAGGCCGACATGTGGCCGATATTGCCGCGCACGACGATGTCGATGCCCTTCATCGAGATGCCGCAGCGCGACGAGGCGTTGCCCTCGATGACCAGCAGGCCGCCGCGGCCAGTGGCGCCGGCATACTGGCTGGCATCGCCCTTGATGACGATCGAGCCCGACATCATGTTCTCGCCGACGCCGGGGCCGGCCGAGCCGTGCACGGTGATCGTCGCGCCGTCATTCATGCCGGCGCAGTAATAGCCGACGCTGCCGCGCACATCGATGCTGACCGGCTGGTCGACGCCGACGGCGACGGAATGGCTGCCCTTCGGATTGAGCACTTCCCAGGCCGTCTCGTTCGAGCCGGGGGCGAGATTGTGCAGAGCCTGGTTCAGCTCGCGCAAAGACTGTTGGCCGAGGTCGAAGACCCTCGCATGGCCTTGCTCGCGCTGCGCCTTCGGCATGGGTGTTGCAGGCATGAATTCAATGCTCCCAGAAATAGACGGTTGCGGGCTCCGGTTCCCAGACCCTCGCATTGTCTATGCCGGGCAGCTTGGTGAGCGCACGATATTCAGAGCCGAAGGCGACATACTGGTCGGTCTCGGCCATGACGGCCGGCTTGCAGGCGATCGGGTCGCGCACCACGCCGAAGCCGTTCTTGGTGCCGACGACGAAGGTGAAGAAGCCGTCGAGGTCGGAGAGCGTGCCTTCCAGCGCCTCGCCGAGATTCTTGCCATGCGCCATCCGGTTGGAGAGATAGGCGGCCGCCACTTCCGTGTCGTTCTCGGTCTCGAAGGTCATGCCGTCGCGGATCAGCTCGCGGCGCACGTTGTTGTGGTTGGAGAGCGAGCCATTGTGCACCAGGCACTGATCGGCGCCGGTCGAGAAGGGATGCGCGCCCATCGTCGTCACTGCCGATTCCGTCGCCATGCGAGTGTGGCCGATGCCATGCGTGCCGGTCATCGCGCGCACGCCGAAGCGTTCGACGACGGCCTCGGGCAGGCCGACTTCCTTGTAGATCTCCACCGCCTCGCCGGCACCCATGACTCGGATGTCGGGCCGGAGCGTCTGCAGCGTCTCGCGCGCGGCGTCGACCTTGTCCGGCGTGGTCCGGATCACCGCATGCGTGGACTTGACCGCGACGCTCACCGGTGCGCCGATCGCCTTGGCGAGCTCGGCGTCGAGGCCGCGGAAATCGCGATCGGGCTTCGGCGACTGCACGGTGATCTTGGCTTCATTGCCGGTGGCCGCGCCGTAGATGGCGATGCCGGCGCTGTCGGGCCCGCGGTCGCTGAGCGACACCAGCATCTCCGACAGCATGGCGCCGAGCTTCGGCTCCAGCGCCTTGTCCTTCAAGAAAAGTCCGACGATCCCGCACATGCCAGCCTCCAGCGTTTTTTGCTCTCTGATGATGTACCCAATGAGTTTGCTAAATTCAATGGTATGAAAGAAATTTTCCTGTCGTTATATATTGGGCGACGCATTGCCGTCGGCACTATCGCTGTCCGGACGCGCCTTGTGAACCCAGATCGCATGGCGGATGCGCGCAAGCCGATAGGCGTCGAGGATCGAGAAGGCATAGATCAGGAAGCCGCCGGCATGGCGGCCGATGAAGCTGGCGTCGGCCGGCGCCATCTTGGTCGTTATCCAGCCGAGGATCACCATGAAGAAAAGGAACTGCAGGCCGCGCGCCGGCACGCCGAGCATGACGTGGCCGCTTGCCGGCAAAACGATCGCGGCGCCGAGCACGAAATAAGGATTTATCGGGGCAGGGGTGGCGGTTCGGTCGCTCATGCCGCCCGCCTTTCGCGCCGGTTGATGGCTTGGCGAAGCGTCGAGGCCGCTTCGAGCAACCGCTCGATCAAGGCCGGATCGATCCCGGCATCGCCGAAGGCGGCCTGCCGGAACACGCCGTAACGCGCGCGCTCGGCCTCGGCCAGCAGCCACACGATGCGCACGCCCTTTGGCGTGATCAGCAATTCCTTGGCGCGGCTCTCGGCAAAGATGTCGGTGTGCGTGGCGATCAGATCCTGCGGGAACGCGACGCCTTTGCGGTCCGTCTTGAGCACCGCATCGGCGGGAAAGCCCAGCACTTTCGGCAGCGTGTGCGCAAGATGATCGAAATTGGAAAATGTCGTCGCCGAATTCGGCCGCATCATCATGTCGAAGACACCCGGCACCGCGAGCGGCTCGGTGATCGAAACGCTGAGCCAGCGCGTCGGCAGCTTTCGCGTCGCCAGCGTGTCGACGATGGTGCGCAGCTGAACGCGCTGACCGTTCCAGGAACCGGCCCAGGTGACGACGCCGGCCATGCCGTCGGAGATGTCGGAGGCATCGGGAACGACGCTGCGGACGCTCGCCATATCGGCGGCCAAGGCCGCCTTCGCCCTGTTGCGGCCGGCGCGCGCCAGCCAGGCAATATGGGCGGCGACGGCCAATGCGATCGCCCCGGCAAGCAATACTGACGTCAGCTCCGACATTTCGACACGCCATGGCCCGCCGTCGACAGGCGGGCCCTTACTCCACTCAATAACCCTGCGGCTTCGGCCACGGCATGGAGAACTGGTCGCCGCGCCGCACGAACTTGTAGCGGTAGAAGTGGAACCACAGCGAGATCAGGAAGTAGAACACCGTCATCGCGATCAGCTGCGAGCCGAAGCCGAGGAAGATGGCGAAGAAGGTCACCATGCACAGGCAGAACAGCACGATCGCCGGCAGTGGATGGAAGGGATGCGTGTAGCCGCGGCGGATCGTGCCCAATGGCCACTTCCTGCGGAACATCATGATGTTGATGCTCATGAAAGTGTATTGCAGCACGCCCGACAGGATCGAGAAGGTGATCGCCTGGTTGAGGTCGGCGATGAAGGCGAAGGCCAGCGCGATCGGCAGCAGGAACAGGATCGAGCGATAGGGCGTGCGGTATTTCGGATGCACCGCCGAGAACCAGCTCGGCAGATAGCGGTCGCGGCCGAGCGAGAACCAGGCGCGCGCCGCGTCGTTGATGCAGCCATTGGC
>NZ_RZTO01000707.1:0-3295 GCF_003997225.1 Mesorhizobium sp. M2C.T.Ca.TU.002.02.1.1 | reverse complement strand
GATGAAAATCCTCTCCTCAGTCCGCGCCTTTTCAATCGCCCGATTTCCGGGCGATTGCAAGGCGGTGAGAGCAGTAGATCCCGCTGCTATCGGACCAGGATGTTGCGGAACTGCCACGGATCGTCCTTGTCCAGGTCCTCGGGGAAGAGGCCCGGCCGGTTATCCAGTGGCGTCCAGTCGGTGTAATAGCCCCTGACCGGCCCGAGATAAGGTGACTGCACTTCGAGGCAGCGTCGATAATCCATCTCGTCGGCTTCGACGATGCCGGCGGTCGGGTTCTCCAGCGCCCAGACCATGCCGGCAAGCACCGCCGAGGTCACCTGCAGGCCGGTGGCGTTCTGGTAGGGGGCGAGCTTGCGCGCCTCGGCCAGCGAAAGCTGCGAGCCGTACCAATAGGCGTTCTTGTCATGGCCGTAGAGCAGCACGCCGAGCTCGTCGACGCCATCGACCAGTTCGTTCTCGTCCAGCACGTGGTGAACCGGCTGCGGCTTGCCGGCGGCGCCGAACATCTCGTCCAGCGACAGCAAGGCGTCGTTGCAGGGATGGTAGGCATAGTGGCAGGTCGGGCGGTATTGGACCTTGCCCTTCTTAGAGCGCACGGTGAAGAAGTCGGCGATCGAGATCGACTCGTTGTGCGTCACCAGGAGGCCGTATTGCGCGCCCGGCGTCGGGCACCAGCTGCGCACGCGCGTGTTGGCGCCGGGCTGTTCCAGATAGATCGCCGCCTTGGAGCCGTGCTTGTGCTTCTTGCCGTTCTTCGGCATCCAGTTTTCATGCGTGCCCCAGCCAAGCTCGGCCGGCTGCAGGCCCTCCGAGATGAAGCCCTCGACCGACCAGGTGTTCCAGAACACGTTCATCGGCTTCGGCTTCTTCGTGCGCTGCGTGTCGCGCTCGGCGATGTGGATGCCCTTGACGCCGGCCTTCTTCATCAGCCTTGCCCAGCCCTCGCGGTCTTCCTGCGCGGGCTCGGAAAACTCGAAACCGAGATCGGTGGCGAGATTGACCAGGGCCTTCTTGACGAACCAGGAGACCATGCCGGGATTGGCGCCGCAGGTGGAGACCGCCGTCGGGCCGCCGGGCTTGTCTTGCTTTTCCTTGATCAGCGCCTCGCGCAGCGCGTAGTTGGTGCGGCTGGCATTGTCGGCCTCGGCGTCGAAATAGAAGCCGAGCCACGGCTCCACGACCGTGTCGATGTAGAGCACGCCGAGCTTGCGGCACAGTCTCATCAGGTCCACCGAGCCGGTGTCGACCGATAGGTTGACGCAAAAGCCCTGGCCGCCGCCATTGGTCAGAAGCGGCGTGAGCAGTTTCTTGTAATTCTTCTCGGTCACCGCGTCCTGCATGAAGGTGATGCCGCGCTCGTCGAGCAGCTTGCGGTCGGTGTCGCGCGGGTCGATGACCGTCATGCGCGACTTGTCGAACTTGAAATGGCGCTCGATCAGCGGCAGCGTTCCCCGCCCGATCGAGCCGAAGCCGATCATCACGACAGGACCGGTGATTTCACCGTAAACGGGCCAGTTTTCATTCGCCATTTTTTCGCACACTCCTTCAAACACGCGCAAAACCGGGCATTTCTCGCCCGACGGCCAAGCGCTACACCACAGATCATTGTCATAAACCAGCGAAAAGCGCCAATCGCGGGTAAGCCGGTTTGGCGGCGTGGTTAAGCCGATCCGGCGATACCGTCGAGGAATGCGACCAGCCGGTCGCGGTCGGCGGTCAGGCCCTTGTAGTCGAGCTGCTGCTGGTCGAGGGCCAGGAGCTGCTCCGCGAAGGAGGCGGCCAGCGTTGTCCGGTCCGGATGGGCTTCGAGCACCTTGAGCGGATCGAGATGGATGCGGATGGTGAAGAGGATGTCGCGCGTCGCCGGCAACTTGCGCAGCGTCTGGCGCTCGACCCGGATGAAGGCGTGGGCGTTGACGTCGCCGTCGGGGAAGCGGCTTGGGCGGTTGGTGGCGCGGTCGATACGCTCGACATTGGAGAGCGGGTGATAAAGCCTGTCATCGGCCTGGATCGACCAGTTGAAGCGCTCGACCGCCTGGCCCTGCAGGCCGTCGAACATGCGGTTGATGAGCTCGGCCGGCCGTGTGCCGGGTCCAAAACCGGGCACCGGCTCGTGGATCTCCTGCAGCGGCTTGCCGAATTTTTCTTCAAGCGACCAGGACGAAGGAAAGCAGAGCGAACCGGCCGCCAGCCGCCAGCCGCGCTCGTCGCGACGCATCAGGATCAGGTCTTCCTGGACAAGCAGTGAGGCCTTTGCCAGCGGTGCTTCGCGCAGGGCAGGAGGCAGCCTCTCGATCGTCCCCTCGAAACCGATCGGCTCGACGTTCAATCCGCTACGGCGGTGCGTGCCGGGATGCGCGGCTTCGAGATGCGCGACGAGCAGGTCCAGCACTTCGCGTTGCGCGTCGCTGGTGCCATCTTCCTCGACGAAGACCTTTTCCGGGATTTCCGCGTAGAGCCGTTGCTTTTCGGTGAGATGCGGCAGCAGGAATCCGTCGACCTCGATCCAGCGGTCGAAGTCGAGCGGCTTCAGCCCGATAGCGAAGAGCTTCGAGGACCCGTCATAGGGCGTGTGGGTCGGCTGGCGGACGGTCATGCCTGTTTGGGTGCTATCCAGTTTGTGTCTCCAGCGCGGTCAGCCAAGCCGCGCCGGGATCAGCCCGCGCAGCGAGTTGCCGACGAAGATCGCCTTCGCCGCCCTCAGATCGTCGAAGCTGTAGATTGCTTCCACGGCACGGCCTTCGTCCAGAAGCGCGCCGCGCAATATTCCAGGCAAAAGGCCGCAGTCGAGGCGGGGCGTGGCGAGCGGGCCGTCGCCGAAATCGGCGAAGAGATTGGTGATCGTGCCCTCGCAGAGCTCGCCGCGCTCGTTGGCCAAAAGCACTTCGTCGGCGCGGGTGGCGAGATATTCGGCACGCGCATGCGTGTAGACCTGGCGCAGGCTTGTCTTGTGGCGCAGCAGCATGTTGGCGGAATCGAGACGGATGCGCGCCAGCTGCAACCGCCAGACCTTGTCGGCGGGCAGCGGTTCATAGGCTTGGGCGGCGGCCGTCGCTTCGCCATTGCGCTGCAAGGCAAGGCGTACGCGCATGGCAACTCCGTGTCCGCTGACGGTGTTCGAAAGCACCTCGCCGATCCGTTCGGGATCGCAGGCGAAGCCGAGTTCGGCGGCGGACGCATAAAGCCTGGCAAGGTGGCGCTCGAAGCGCTGGAAGCCCGAGCCGGGCTCCCAGCGCATGGTCTCGATCAGCTCGAAGCCGGCACCGTTCCCGTCGCGAAGCGCGCTTTCAAC
>NZ_RZTO01000706.1:0-3301 GCF_003997225.1 Mesorhizobium sp. M2C.T.Ca.TU.002.02.1.1 | reverse complement strand
GCCCGAAGCCGAACCACAACACCACCAGCGGCGCGATCGCCACCAGCGGCAAGGTCTGACTGGCGATCAGCAGCGGGAACAGCGCCCGGCGCAGGGGGGCCAAAAAATCGACCAGCGCCGAGAGGATAAAGGCTGCGACGAGAGAGAAGGCGAAGCCGGCCAGCGTGGCGCGGATGGTGGGCAGCGTGTTGTCGGCCAGTGCCGCGCGATTCTCCCAGGCTTGCGCCAGCACGCGGGACGGCGCGGGGAGCACAGTAGGGGCTATGCCGCCGAAGCGGGCGTAGAGTTCCCAGGCGGTGAGGAGAAGGGCGAAAGCCAGGGCGGTGGGAACGAGCTTGGCGAAGACCGGCGTGAGGGCTGATCTCCCCCCTTGCGGGGGAGATGGCCGGCAGGCCAGAGGGGGGTGTGACGGAACGCCAGCGTTCGAGACTTCGGCCTGAGAAATTGGTGAACGCCGCGCATGTAACCAACTGAGAGGCTGGCGGGACAGCACCCCTCTCTGCCCTGCCGGGCATCTCCCCCGCAAGGGGGGAGATTGGCCGTCGCGACCGCTTTCGCCGATCGCCGGCGTATGCCCAACTTGCGGAGCACGATCAGGGACACTTCCCTCACACGGATCAAATGAAACAGCCACGACATCTACCTCGACAGCTCGAGCTTGCGCGGGCTCAAACCGCGGTCGGGCTGTTCGCCGAAATCGTTATGTCGAGCGTCACATGCCCGGCGCCAGGGCCGAAGCGGCAGAACGCCTCGTTCAGCGTGGCGAACACCGCGCCGGCGTCGCCGCGCAGCTTGGTGCAGAAATGCTTCGAGCGCTCGAAGACGCCGGACTGTTTCAGGAAGTCGATGCAGCCATAGATCTCGTCCATGTGGTCACCGGTGCCCATCACATAGAGCGAGAACTGCGCCGCCACCGCCTGGCTGGTCGAGGGTGTCGCATGCACGGCACTGAGCGCGGCCGCCTTGCGTTCCTCGAGCGGGATAGCCGGGCCGCCGATCTCGTCGGAGCGGCAGATCGGGTCGTCCGGCTCGCCGGGGCAGCCGCGCGAGACCGCGGCCGACAGCACGCAATGATTACCGCTTTTGGCGGCCGCCACGAACAGGTCACGCATTGCGGGAAACAGCACTTCGGGCGGCCCGACCAGCAGCGTCGAAATGTCGTCGGTCTCGATCCGCAGCCTGTCGCGGTAAGGGTCGAGCGCACCGAGCGCGCCAAGGATGACGCCGACGAAATCGTCGGCCATGGGATAAAGGGAAATCTGTGCGCCGGAAAACATGGCCCGCCTCGCTCCGCTGGTATTATCCAGATCAGCTTTAGGGTCCGGAGGCTTGCCGCCACCATCTCAGCCCCGACCGTACAGAGCACCCCTGTGGATGGCCGGGTTAAAGCACTGTTCGAGCGAATGGGGAAGCGTTTTTTTGCAAGGCCAATTGGGCGGGGAGCCCCATCTCCCCCAGGGGGGAGATGGCCGGTTATGAGATTTTCGCGGATTCTCTTATAGCCGCTTTATCGTTCAAATTGTACGAATCGCGCTTGCTTACTTTTCGTACATAAAGTACGATACTTCCCTTCTTTTGAGGGGACTTGCTTGGACACCGCGAACCATGCCGCTTTCGCCGACCTCTCCCGCCCCTTGCTGTCGCCACTGCCGCTCGCCGAGCGCGAACGTCTTGCCGGCGCATGGCGCATGGCCAGCCAGGACATCGCCGACGACATCCGCTTCATCCGGCAATATCTGAAAGTGATCGCCGAGAAGGACGAGCGGCTTTCGACCGGCACGCTGGTGCATGGCCGCGCCTATGTCGAGGCCTGCGCGGCCTGGCTGCCGGTGACTGTGGCGCGGTATTCGCGCAATCTGAGGCTGATCAGCGAATGCGAAAGCGCGATGACGGCGGCGGGGATAAGGTTTGCCCGGTCGAGCGATGCGTGGTGAGCCCGGACAATCGTACCGCTGCAACCCTTAGGCCACCCGTCGCAAAATGCATCGTTTCACACAATTGCCAATTGGTGGACGCGCACGAGCGGCCGGTGGTTAATTCCTCTCAGGCGAAGGAGGGTAAAGCCGCACACCAGGGAGGAATTCGTTTTGATGGACCAGCACATCGACATCGGCGTACAGCCCGACGATCAGCCCTACGAAGTCATCTCATTCGCCCGGAAGCACGGCCTGACGATCCCGGTCGCGGACGCGGTCCTTTTCGCCAAGGGTCCGACGCCGTCGCGGGCCGCCTGCGACACGGCCGCGCTGGCTTTTCTGTGCGCGGTCGCGCGATACGCCGGAAAGCAAGGACGGCGGTAGCCTCGCCTACCAGCTGAACTGCAGCCCCGCGCTGCCGCCGACCTGACTGCCGGCGAAGGCGATGCCGAGCGTGCCGGTCAGCCGGCCGCCATGGTCGAAGCCTTCGCTCAGCACCGCAGCGCCAGTGATGCCGAAAGCATTGGCATAGCCGGCATTTCCCCAGTTGACGCGCAGGCCGAAGTGCTCGCCCTGCACGAGGTCGGGCGCGGCGAGCGCGGCCGAGATCGAGGCGTTCTCGAAGGCGCGTGTGATGCGATTGTCGATGTCGTCGACATGAGCGGCCAAGGCCGTCTTGCCGGTGACCGTCGTCGTCCCGCCCTCACCGTTGTCGACTTGCCGTTTGGTCACGCCAGTCTGGGCATTGATGCAGGTGTCGGTGCCCGGGCTGTAGTAGTAGTTGGGGCCATAGGCGGAGCAGACCTTGACATATTCGACCGCCGCCTGGGATGGCGCCGCAAAGAGCGCCGCCGCGCCGAAGATCGCCGGCGCAAGAAGATATCTGAACATTGATTGCCCCCAGCCGCGGCTCTTACCAGGTCAACTGCAGACCGGCATTGCCGCCGACCGTCTTGCCGGAGAAGGCGACGCCCGCGGCGCCGGCCAGCCGGCCGTTGCCACCGGGCATGAAACCCTCGCCCAGCACCGCCGCGCCGGTGACACCCATGGCGTTGGACTGACCGGCGTTGCCCCAGTTGACGCGCACGCCGAAATGCTCGCCCTGCACCAGGTCCGGGCTGGTCAGCGCCGACGCCACCGATGCACTCTCGAAGGCGCGCTGGATGTGGTGGTCGATATCGTCGACCTTGCTCGCCAGCGCCGTTTTGCCGGTGACCGTCCGCGTCCCGCCCTCGCCGTTGTCGACTTCCCGTTTGGTCACGCCGGTCTGGGCATTGATGCATGTGTCGGTGCCCGGGCTGTAGTAGTAATTGGGGCCATAGGCGGTGCAGACCTTGACATATTCGACCGGCTTGGCCGCTGCCGCCGCCCGGAAGCCGCTTGCC
>NZ_RZTO01000705.1:0-3301 GCF_003997225.1 Mesorhizobium sp. M2C.T.Ca.TU.002.02.1.1 | reverse complement strand
GCACTGCGTCGGCGATCGACCGGTCGCGCAGGCCGAGCCGCGCCAGAAGCTCGTCGCGATTGTCCAGCCGGCAGTCGGCGGTGATGGCGAGCTTGCCCCCAGCCATCGTCAGCGGGCCGGGGCCGTCCTCACCGGTCGTGTCGAGCCAGGCGTGGCCGAGCGCCACGCTGCCCTCGGTCCACCACGAGCTGCCGTCGCGGGCGCGGTGGCGCATGCGCGAAAGCATCTCTTGGATATCGCCGGCCCCGGCGGGCCGGCCATTGTCGCCATGCACGAGTCCGGCGACGCCGCTCATCGCTCACGACCCATGGTCGACCAGATGGGCAAATCCCTTGATCGTGCCGCCGAGCACGATGTGGTTGCCACTCATCAGCCAGGCATGCGCCTTGAGCGTGCTGCCGGTCCCTTTCTCGATGCCGATGCTGATCTTCGAGGCGTTGCCTTGGCGGGCGAGCAGATATTGCCCGGCCAGCGCCTGGGTGAGGCAAGTGGCGCCCGGCACGAGCCGCGCCGCGGCCGCAACGCCCCAGGCGACCCGCCGCAGATCGGCGATGCCGGCGTCACGCCTGGCGTCCAGCCGCGTGACCGCGCCGCGGACACGGTTGTAGGAAGACAGCGTCAGCGCAAGCCGCACCGCGCTCACCACCATCAGGCAGCGTGCCAGAAACAGCATCTCCCGGCCGCTCAGCGAGCGGAGCCTAGACCAGTTCCTCACGGTGGAGCCTCGCAAGCCCTGCTTCGCTCAGCCCCTTGAGCAAGCCCTCGACATCGGCCTTGCAGCGCTCGGCATCGACATTGTAGCGCGCGAGCACGGCGCCGCGGATATCGAGGATCGATCGCGGCTCCTGGATCTGCTCCCAGATGAAGGCGCCGACGCCGTTCAGGCTGTAATAGACATTAGATTTGAGGTGGAGCAGCGCCAGTCCGGCGCCGAATTCACATGCGACCGCCTCGCCGGTCGCGACCACGCGGTCATGGTCCGAGGGGTTCCAGTCCATCCTAAAACCTCGTTGCTGGCCACCGCGCCCTTGGGCCTTTCGCCGTGGATCGGTTGCCGGCGATCCTCGGCAGGAAGCCGGGGGACAAAAGCCCCCCGGCTCACCTGTTGGAGAGCATCCGGAGCCCCAACTTAGACATCCGGATGCCTGTAAGCCTTAAGAGAAGGTCAGCTCGCCGACCGGCGTGTGCGCGGGAAAGCTCGCGTCAAGCGCTGTCGTGCCAGCACCGCCCTGCGTGATCGTTTCAATAGAACCGTGAACCGTCAGGCTGGGGGTTTCATACTCATGCTTTTCAACATTCTGTTCCATTTTACTCTCCAATTAAGGACTGGAAGCGGCTGCAGAATGCCGCCAGCATATGGCTATGCTGCAATGCGATTGCTGCACGGCAACATCCATGAGTCAAGCCTGATTTACTAACCGTTAATCAATTCTTGGTTGCGCTCGCCTTCGTTGGTGATCAAGGCGTAAGCACCGCCATCCTAGACCCTGCCCATTCAGAAATTCAACCGCCGGTCTTCGCCGTTTAAATAAGCATTTGATTTATTTATGATAATTTTTGAGGCGAGGAAGGCATCTCGCAAGTGCGAAGAAATCCCTGCAAAAATTCGCCGCATTCCGGCCTGCTGGAACGTCTCCGGAGTTGTCTTCAAAAGTGATTGAGCGCTTGGCGACTTTGAACGCTTGGGTTGCAGTTGTGAGGCGATCCGGCCCAGCTTTGGAACGGTCGCGTCAATTTTTCCGATGCTTTTCTTCGCAGTTGCGGTATAAGCCGCTCGGGCGGCATTTTGCGGAGAATGACATCGGGCATGGCGGTGCAGGATGGCTCCTATGAAAGGCTGCGCGCCGCCGGCTGCGCCGACGAAGTCGCCTATGTGCAGGCCTGCCTGAGGCTGTTTTTCGCGCCAGGAGCCAACATCACCGATGGCCGGGCCGATCTGCCCGCACCGACGGCCTCCCCAATCACGGCGGCTCCAATCTCGCCGGCCCCAATCTCGGCGACCCCAATCTCGGCGACCAATGTCGCCGACATCGCCAGGCTGAACAAGGTCGCCGTGTTCCTGCTCAAGGCGCTCAAGCGTGGGCCCGCAGATGCTGTGCCCGCGGAGTTGGCTGGATGGCTCGATGGCTATCGTCGGCGCACGATGTCGATGAACGCCGCCTGCATCGGCGACTCGATAGCCATCGATCGCGCGCTGCGCGAGAGCCGGGTCGATTTCGTCTTCCTCAAGGGTCCGCTCCAGCAGCATCTGCTCTATGGCGATCATTTCATGAAGCCATCGGGCGATGTCGACATACTGGTTTCGCCGGCGCGCTTTGGGCAGGCCCGCGAGGCGTTGCGGGCGATCGGCTACGAGATTGCCGGCAAATCCCGTTCCGTCTGGTGGGTTCGCTTCCTCGGCGAGCAGCACATGGTTCGCGACGATGGCGCGAGGACCTCGACGGTCGACCTCCATCACCGGCTGCAGCAGCCGGGCTCGCCGAGCCCGCGCGACATCGACGGCTTTCTGCGCCGCAAACGCGAAGTCGAGGTGGCCGGCGTCGTCATGCCGTTGATCTCGGCGGCCGACACGCTGCTATTGTCCTCGATCAGCGTCGCCAAGGCGTTTTTCAACCGCGAACCCTGCGCCGGTTATGTCTGCGACGTCAGGGCCAGCGCCAGCCGGCTGAACGAAGCCGAGCAGCAGAGGGTGCTCGACCACGCCGCCGGACAGGGCCTCGCGGACACGCTGCTCTTGGGATTGCGCGCGGCCGATGTGTTGCTCGGCGGCGACGGCACGCTGCTTTCGGATCGCGCCACCCGCGTTCTGGCCCGCATCGACAACGCCGACCTCTTCCACATGGTCATGGCGCCGTGGCTCGCGTCGCTGCGCTGGCCGCAGCGCCGCCATGTGTTGTGGGAGCTCTGCGGTCGCGAGCCGGTCCGTTACCTTGCGGAAGCCGGCTGGGCGGCCTCCGCCGACCTCAGCCGGCGTATCTTCGAGCGCCCGGCCATGGTCGAGCCGGCGCGGAGCGAAATGATCAAAATCGTTGGCGGGGCGGCCAATCATGCAAGCGAAAGGTGAGCCGATGCCCGTGACGACGCCTGTGACGACCCCCGTGGCGACCTTGGGGGTCTGCGTCATCATCGCCGCGCGCAATGCGGCGCGAACGATTCCCGCCGCCATTGCTTCGGCGCTGCGCGAGCCGGAAGTCGCCGAAGTCATCGTGGTCGACGACGCCTCCACCGACGACACAAGGGATGTGGCTTTGGCCGCCGACGACGGCAGCGGCCGGCTTGCCGTCATCCGCTTCGACGTCAA
>NZ_RZTO01000704.1:0-3309 GCF_003997225.1 Mesorhizobium sp. M2C.T.Ca.TU.002.02.1.1 | reverse complement strand
CCGGCACCGGGCGTCAGGTGACGGGTGCTGCCATCAAGCTCGGCGGCCTGGCGGCGATCGGCGGCCTCGCCTACAAGGCCTACCAGAATTACAAGGCCGGCAACGAGCCGGCGCAGGCGCCCGCATCCGGTGAGCCTGAACTGCTCCCGCCGCCGGCCGATACCGCTTTCGATCCCACGCAGGCGCCGCAGGGTGAGGCCGAGTTCACGCTGACGCTGGTCAGGGCGATGATCTCGGCAGCCAAGGCCGACGGCCATGTCGACGACGACGAGCGCAAGAAGATCGCCGACAAGCTCAAGCTCGCCGGCATCGGCGCGGAAGCGGAAAAATTCCTGCTGGCCGAACTCGAAAGCCCGCTCGATCTCGACACGCTGGTCGCCGGCGCCAAGACCGATGCGCAGAAGCTCGAGCTCTACACCGCCTCGCGCCTGACCATTGATCCAAATACGCGCGCCGAGCGCGGGTATCTCGACCTGCTCGCCGGCCGGCTCGGCCTGCCGGATGCGCTGGTCGACCATGTCGAGGCGACTGTTTCGGCGGCAAAGGTGCCGGCCGGCAGCGCGCCGAGTTCGCCCTGGTGAGGGAGAGGGTTGCCGGCAGGCGACAGGACATCGCGCGGCCGTTAACTTCTCGTTAACCCAGCAAGCGCATCATTCTAATCAGTCGGACCGGCTTTTCCTCCTCCCAAGCGCGGTTCAGATCGGGGCGGTCGCCAATGGCCGCCCTTTTTGTTGGCCTCTTCTTATCCGCCAATAGCGGCTTGCCATGATCCTCGGCATTTGCGATGCCACGTCTTTCCATGCATGAGCGGGAGGACGGCGATGACAGCCATAGCAGAGAAGACCGCCATCGTGACCGGAGCCGGCACCGGCATCGGCAAGAGCGTCGCCACGGCGCTGCTCAAGGCAGGCTGGAACACGGTGTTCTGCGGCCGCCGCAAAGCGGTGTTGGAGGAGGCGATCGCCGACGCAGGCAAGACGCAAGCCAAGGCATTGGCCGTCGCCTGCGACATCAGCAAGGCCGACCAGGTGGACGACATGTTCGAGACCGTGCTCGAAGCCTTCGGCCGCGTCGACCTGCTCTTCAACAATGCCGGCATGGGCTACAAGTCGACGCTGATCGACGAGATCCCGGTCGAGGTCTGGAACGATGTCGTCGGCGTCAACCTCACCGGTTCGTTCCTGTGCGCCCGCGCGGCCTTCGGCGCCATGCGACGGCAGAAGCCGATGGGCGGCCGCATCATCAACAACGGCTCGGTGTCGGCCTATGCGCCGCGCCCGGGCTCAGCGCCCTATACGGCGACCAAGCACGCGATCACCGGGCTCACCAGGACGCTGGCGCTCGACGGCCGGCCCTTCGACATCGCCTGTGGGCAGATCGACATCGGCAACGCGCTGACCGAGATGGCGCAACCGATGACGGTCGGCGTGCCGCAGGCCAACGGCTCGATCGCGGCCGAGGCGGTGATGGACGTGCAACGCGTCGCCGATGCGGTTCTGCATATGGCTAGCCTGCCGCTCGACGCCAACGTGCTGTTCATGACCGTGATGGCGACGAAGATGCCGTTTGTCGGCAGAGGTTAGCGCCGGTCGCCCTCACCCGGACCTCTCCCCCAGGGGGAGAGGAGACCGTCGGGCCGTTTCGAATCTCTTCTCCCACCGGGGGAGAAGGCGGCCGCGAAGCGGCCGGATGCGGGGATCACTTCTTCAGGAACGCCTCGATCCGCTCCAGGGCGCGCAGGATGTTCTCCTCGGAATTGGCGTAGGAAAGCCGGATATAGCCTTCGCCGAGAACGCCGAAATCGGGACCGCCGATCAGCGCCACGCCGGCGTCCTCCAGCAGCGCCGAGGCGAGCTTCTTGGCCTTCCAGCCCGTGTTCGAGACGTTGGGGAAGGCGTAGAAGGCGCCCTTCGGCGTGATGCAGGAGATGCCGGGCAGCGCGTTCAGCCCCTCGACCACGATCTTCCTGCGGTTGTCGAAGGCGCGCATCATCTTGTCGACATCGTCCTGCGGGCCGTCGATCGCGGCGATGCCGGCAAACTGGCTCGGCGCGTTGACGCAGGACCAGCAGTTCACCGCCAGCTTGCGCACCTTGTCGTAGAGATGAGCGCCCCTGTCGCCGTTCGGCCAGATCGACCAGCCCATGCGCCAGCCCGTCATCGCCCAGGTCTTCGACCAGCCGTTGAGCACGATCAGCCTGTCGCGGATCTCGGGGAAGTTGAGCAGCGAGCAGTGGATCTCGCCGTCATAGGTCATGACGTCGTAGATCTCGTCCGACAGGATGGCGACCTGAGGGTGCTTCTCCAAGCCCTTGACCAGCTTCTCGATCTCGGCGCGCGGGGTGACGCCACCGGTCGGATTGGCGGGCGAGTTGAGGATCAGCAGCCTGGTCTTCGGCGTGATCAGCGCCAGTGTCTCGTCGGCCGAGAAGGCAAAGCCGTTCTCCTCGCGGATCGGCACCGGCACCGGCGTGGCGCCGGTGAACTCGATCATCGAGCGGTAGATCGGAAAGCCGGGATCGGGGTAGAGGGTCTCGGTGCCCGCCTCGCCGAACATCAGGATCGCGGCGAACATCGTCGGCTTGCCGCCGGGCAGGATCATCACATTCTCGGGCGACACCTCGACGCCGGTGGTGGTCAGCGTGCGGCGCACGACGGCCTCGCGGGTGGCCAAGAGGCCGTTTGCCGGCGTGTAGCCGTGGTGGCCGTCGCGCAGCGCCTTGATCGCCGCCTCGACGATGTGCTGCGGCGTCTTGAAGTCGGGCTGGCCGATGCCGAGGTTGATGATGTCGCGGCCCTGATGGGCAAGCGCGGTGGCCCTCGCCAGCACCGCGAAAGCGTTTTCCTCGCCAAGCCGGTCGAAGGCCGCGATCGTGTGGAGCATTTTTCCCGTCCCTGTGGTTCTTTCTGTGAGCGAGCGTTTTTGTGACCGTCCGCCGGGAAAAGTCAACGGATTGGAGTGGCCGGTGTCGGAAGATCTGAAGAAATGGCAGCCGCGCCCGCGGCCGGAACGCAAGGCGATCGAGGGACGCACCGTCAGGCTGGAACCGCTGAGCGCGGCAAAGCATGGCGACGGCCTCTACGAGGCCTCCTCGGTTTCCGATGCCGGCGGACGTTTCGCCTGGCTGCCCGACTACCCGCCGGAAAACCGCGCCGCCTTCCAGCCCTGGCTCGACAAGGCCGAAGCCAGCGAGGATCCGCTGTTCTTCACCGTCATCGACAAGGCGAGCGGCAAGATCGCCGGACGCCAGACGCTGATGCGCATCGACGCCCAACGGCGTCGGCGAAATCGGCAACATCTATTGGGGAC
>NZ_RZTO01000703.1:0-3312 GCF_003997225.1 Mesorhizobium sp. M2C.T.Ca.TU.002.02.1.1 | reverse complement strand
CAGCCAGAGCGCCGAGCCCAGCATCATCAGCTGCGCCTTCAAGCCGCCGCTCTTCTCCGCCGTTCGCCAGACGGCGATCGTCAGGAAGATGTTGTAGGGAACGGGGAGGAAATGCACCGCCAGCACCAGCCCAAGCGGCAGTTTCAGCCCGAGCAGGATCAGCGCCAGCGCCGAGGAGGCGACGCTGATCAAGGTGCCGACAAGCAGCATGTCGCGCCAGAACAGCCGGTCGAGCGGCGCTTTACCCCTCCAGCGCGCGCGGAAAAAGCCCGTCATCGCCGGCGGCCTATTCCTGCCCCAGAACGTCGGTCACGGCTTCTTCGAAGCGTGAGCACTCCCTCACCAGCCAGTCGGTCATGGCCGGCCAGTTGTCCTCGGCATAGCAGTTCACCCGCCACATCGAGTTGATGCCGAGACCCTCGCAGCTCTGTTCGGGCCTGAGCTTCAGTCTGGCTTCGATCGCCGGCTGGAAGGGTTTCAGCCGCGACCACGATTGCGTGGCCCCGAACTTCTCGTTACGCCCGAAGAAGACGCCGACATGGTTCTGCGCCGGCGCGACATACATGGAAAGCACCAGGGTGAAATCCGGCAGCCCACGCTGCCAGAACCAAGGCCCGCGTCGCGCCATCCTTGACCTTTCCTCCGGGTGCCGCTCGGCGAACAGCGCCCAGAAGCCGCGATGGCGGAACTCCGAGGCGCGACGGCCGCCGAAGTCGAATTCGTTCATGGCCGGCTCCCGGCCATGAGCCTTACACCATGCCGAGAGCGGCCTTGTAGAGATCGAGGATCGACTCCTCCTCCTGGCGCTCGGCCTGATCCTTCTTGCGCAGCCGCACGATGGTGCGGATCGCCTTGGTGTCGAAGCCTTTTCCCCCCTACGTGAATCTGTCGCCCACCGACCATGCCCTCTACCTCCCTCAAACCCAAGCACCGTACGGGATTCCATCTTGGCACCATCTCGCCTAGGCGACACCGACATAGGAGTGCGGGGGGCGGCGCGTAACTCAATAACGCTGTAGCCGCCCCCCCCGCATGCACCGTGGTTGTAGCCGCCATTGGAGACCTGACAAAGCGCCATCTCTCATTTTGGCTACAGTAGGGACACCCGTAAAAAGGGGGTGTCGCCGACTGAGCTTCTTCGAACTCCGACCCATGAGAGGCTTCGCCCGGTCAAACCTGCTGAATCAAACCTGCTGAACATGAGGGCCTTTGCAAAGGCGTTGCCTGATATGCAAATTGTCCAACACGCTGTTGGACAGTTTGCCATGTCATTGGACTGTCGTTGCGTTTTGACCGTCTCGACAACTTCTGGTTCTGCCTCGCGCACGAATTGGCCCATGTCGCTCTTCATCTTGGAAAGCGTGACATCGGCTGCTTCTTAGATGACCTGGAATCCAAGGGTGAGCAGGACGGTGCCGAACCGCGGCACGGGCACGCGAGCTGGCACACAAGCCTTCGATTAGCCCGGCAATCGTGGCGGGTAGAATCCGACGTGAGCGCCAAAACTGGCGGCTGATGACCGATCTCGTCGGACAAGGGCTCGCCCGACGTCACTTCCTGGCATGCGCCGCCTGAGTGCTCAAATGATCGACCTTCGGATAGGGTCGATCATGGACCTGTCGAAACAACCAACAGCATCGAAGGAGGACCGAAAATCTTCAGTCGACCGACGGTTTTGGCGAGGGCTTCACCTTTTTTTGTTTCGTTGCCGGGGCAGGAAGAAGCGGAGCGCCATCGATCACCGTAGGTTGGCTTCCTTCGATGTCCGTCAGCAACTGAACGACCTGGGATGGCTCGGTTTCGCGGTAAAGCGCCATGATCTCCCGCACGGCGGCTATACGTTTGGGAATATTGTCCAGCTCAATGCCCTCTGTCTCGGCATGCAGCCTGCGGGCTTCAGCATAGATTTTCTCGGCTTCCGCCATGGCCTGAATAGCATCCGCCTCCAGCTTGGCGTTCTCTAGCCCCCTTGTGCGAAACCTTTCACGGAGATTTTCGATGGCTCCCGATCCCAAGTCCATGGCCACTTGCCTGGCGGTCATGTTCTGCTTCACGTCGATCACGGTATCGAGCAGGGTAGTGAAGGCTCGGGCAACCATTGGTTCAGATACAGCGTGGGTATCACTGCGGTACTGGTGGTCCTTACGGCGCTCGGCGGCTTTGTCATCCTTCCCTACGCCCAATCCAATCTCAAGTTTGCCGGATTGTGGGACGCGATCTGCAGTGCTGCCGGAATTCCTAAGCAGCCATCGAGCGAAACCGTCATCCAGCCCACGTTTAAGACCTCGGACGTCGTCATGATATCCGCGATGCTGGCCAATCCTACACGCGAGTCTGTCGGACGCGGGGCAACGCTCGCTCAACAATGCGCGATCTGCCACGGGCCTACGGGGGTCAGCCGAGCAGACTCACCCAATCTCGCTGGCCAGTATCCAGCCGTGATCTTCAAGGAACTGAAAGACTTCAAATCGGGCGCCCGTGCCAACGCAGTGATTAGCCCGTTCGCGCCTCATCTCAGCGACCAAGACATCGTGGACCTGGCGGCCTATTACCGTTTTCTACCCCGGCTTCCTGCCTACCATCCCGCGCAGAAGCTTCCAGCGCCTCGCATCGTCATCAACGGAGCCCCGATCCGCGGCATTGCTCCGTGCGGCTCGTGCCATAGCAGCTTAGACAACAAGACTGGCAGTCCTTGGCTCGAAGGCCAATCGGCGGTCTACATGAAAGCCCAACTGCATGCGTTCGCCAACGGAACGCGCCGCAACGGCATCAGCCAGCAGATGCGGAATATCGCCCGCGCAATGACAGATGAGGAAATCGAGCAGGCGGCGGAATATTACGCTTCGCAACCACCGGATCAGTATCAAACGACACCGTAACGGCGGTGAGCTGTCTCCTCTTGCGTGCCGATCATGTCGAGAATTGCAGCGCGGCAGTTTCGATGTCGTTGCACGACGTGCCCGGAAAGATGGTTCGCGACTGCCGCCCCAGGCCTCTCGCTCTGGTGCCTTCGTCCTCTATCGGACGGACCACGACGACTTGCACCTCATCAGCACTCGCCAGCATGTCGAGAGAGTCTCGGGTGACGTACGACGCTGCCAGGCGCCATCCCGCGCGTAAGCGTTTCGGCTTCAGTGTAGCGCGCGCTTCCCTGGGGGACCCGCAGGGTCAAGCGAGGGAACGTGCGCGGCTTTCGTAGCGAATCGTCGTAGCTGCAATTCTGCGCGTGGTGGCCGCCATGGCATCTGCCGCCACAATTCTCTTCGACCTGTCGGCGGCGTTCTGGGTCGCCGCCTTCGTTGGGTATACTGT
>NZ_RZTO01000702.1:0-3319 GCF_003997225.1 Mesorhizobium sp. M2C.T.Ca.TU.002.02.1.1 | reverse complement strand
GGGAAAGGAAGGGCGCCTTTCCTCTCCCCCGTCGATCGGGGGAGAGGTGGCTCGGCGAAGCCGAGACGGAGTGGGGGTCGACCAGCGCTACATTGGATAGTGCCTGCGCCAAGCTACCCGAAGGTCCAATGAGGGGCGGCGCCGACCTTGGCTTAGAGTCCGAGTTCTTTCCTCAGCTCTGCGGCGCTGCTGATCACGATCGCCCCGGCCGGACCTTCCATCGGCGCTTCCGGCCAGAAGATCGTCTTCATGCCGGCCGCCAGTCCGGCCATGGCGCCGGTCAGGCTGTCGTCGATGGCGAATGCGTCGGCCGGCTCGACCCCGGCGAGATAGGCGGCGCGCAGGAAGGGTTCGGGAAGCGGCTTGCCGTCGATCACGTCGTTGCGGCTGACCGTCATCATGCCCGGATAGGTGAGGCCGACGGCGCGCAGATTGGCGTCGACAATCAGCCGGTCGGAGTTGGACACCACCGCCTGCTCGACGCCGAGCGCGCGCAATTCGTTGAACGCCTCGATCGCGCCGGGGCGAGGCTTCAGCGTTTCGGCCAGCGGCAGATAGTGATCGTATTTGCGCACGATCCAGTCGTCGAAGGGCAGGTCGAGGCCGAACTCGTCGCGCAGCATCTCGTAGACCGGCCATGCGGCGATGCCCAGCACGCGCTCATGCAGGTCGTGCGGCGGAGCGATGCCGACGCTGCGCAGGGCCGCCGCGAGCGCCGCCTCATGCAACGGCTCGCTGTCGACCAGCGTTCCGTCCATATCCCAGAAAACGGCTTTTGGCGTCATGCGTGGCTCCTTTCGCCGATCCCTTAATCGGTTTCCCGGTGGAGATAAACCGTCCCGCCCGGCAAATGGTCGCAAGCGCGACGAATTGGTCCTTCGCCAGCTTGTAAGACGCTCAAGCAATTGCTCTTCCGATAAGCAATTGCGCGCCGCGATATTCGCTGTAAGCTATGGTGCCCGCTTCAGCATTCTTGCGGGCGGGGAGGCAGGACGTGAATTCGCGACAGGAAACCGGCAGCACCAGGTTGGACGACGCCGCGCGCGCCGGCTGGCTCTATTATGTTGCCGGCAACACGCAGGACCAGATCGCCGCGAAGCTCGGCATCTCGAGGCAGACGGCGCAGCGGCTGGTGTCGCTCGCCATGTCGGAAGGGCTGATCAAGGTGCGGGTCGATCATCCGATCGCCAACTGCCTCGACCTCGCCGCCCGCCTGAAGTCGCGGTTCGCGCTCGACCTCGTGGAGGTGGTGCCAAGCGATCCGACGTCGAATTCGACGACGATCGGCATCGCCGAGGCGGCCGCGGCCGAGATCGAACGCCGGCTGCGCTCCGAAGCGCCCATCGTGATGGCGATCGGCACCGGGCGCACGCTGAAGGCGGCGATCGAGCAGCTGCCGCCGATGGACTGCCCGCAGCATAAGGTCGTGTCCTTGACCGGCAACATCTCGCCCGACGGCTCGGCCGCCTTCTACAACGTCATCTTCACCATGGCCGACCGCGTCAAGGCGCGATCCTTTCCGATGCCGCTGCCGGTCATCGCCTCCTCGCCGGAAGAGCGCGAGATGCTGCTCAACCAACCGATGATCCAGCCGACCCTGGCGCTGGCCGCGGAAGCCGACGTCACCTTCGTCGGCATCGGCGATCTCGGGCCCAAGGCGCCGCTTTACGAGGACGGCTTCATTTCCGAAAGCGAGTTGAAGGCGCTGCAGAAGGCCGGCGGCATCGCCGAGATCGTCGGCTGGGTCTTCGACCGCGAAGGCCGTATGATCGAGGGCATCACCAACGACCGCGTGTCTTCCGCCGCGCTGCCGTCGCGGGAACGGTCGCTGGTCATTGCCTTGGCCATGGGCGAGCGCAAGCTGCCGGGCATCCTGGCGGCCGTCAATCGCCGGCTCGTCAATGGCCTCATCACCGACGAGCGGACGGCCGAAGCCCTGCTTGCCGGCTGATTGCCCATAAAAAAGAGCCGGCTATTGCGAGGGGCCGCGCGGGTCGTTGCCGTCGAGAAAACCCATGTCGCGCTGCAGATGCTCGGATAGCTCCCGGACATCGATATAGCTGCGCCTGCGGCCCGAAAACCTTGCAAATTCGCGCACCAGTGTGAAAAACCAGCCGCGTGCCGGGGTGGAAACGAGTTTTTCCTGAACCGTGACCATGATCGTCAGCCTTGAACTGGATTGATCGTCGACCCCAAATATCGGTCTGGCCGGTTCGTGCTTCCAATTAAACCTCGATCATGACCCATAAGGAGGCCTTATGCCCGATCTGAGTTCTCCGCAGCTCGCGCCGCTGCCGCCGCTGCAGGCGATCCGGGTATTCGAAGCGGTGGCGAGGCACCTGTCCTTTACGAAGGCAGCGCAGGAACTGGGCATGACACAGGCGGCCGCGAGCTACCAGATCAAGCTGCTCGAGGAGCGCATCGGCGCGCCGCTGTTCCTGCGCCGTCCGAAGCAGATCGAGCTGACCGAGCCCGGCCAGCGCCTGGCGCCCGCCGTCAGCGAGGCTTTTTCCATCCTGGGCCAGGCCTATGCCGCGGCGCGCGGCGGCGCCGACGGCCTGCTTTGCGTCACCACCGTGCTGACCTTCGCCTCGAACTGGCTGGCGCAGCATCTGGGTTCGTTCCAGCTTGCGCATCCGGCGCTTGCCGTACGGCTCGACACGTCGAGCCGCCTGACCGATTTCGCGCGCGAGGATGTCGATCTCGCCATCCGCTCCGGCGGCGGCAAATGGCCGGGCCTGGAGGCGCACAAGCTGCTCGATGCCGATTTCACGCCGATGCTGAGCCCCAAGCTCGCCGCGAGCATCGGCGGCGTCAACGAGCCTGCCGACCTCCTGCGCCTGCCGATCCTCGATCCCGGCGACATCTGGTGGTCGCAATGGTTCGAGGCCGCCGGCGTGACCGGGCACGACCTCGCCAAGCGGCCGGGCTCCAGCATGGGCGCGCAGGCCTATGAGGCGAACGCGGCGATGGCCGGCCACGGCGTGGCGATCCTGACCAGGGCCCTGTTCAAAAACGAGCTCGCCGATGGCCGCCTGGTCCAGCCCTTCGATCTCGTGGGCGATGACGGCCATGCCTATTGGCTGGTCTATCCGACGGCGCGCCGCAACGTGCCGAAGATCCGCGCCTTCCGCGACTGGATCCTGGCCGAGATCGCCTGCCCGTAAGCAGGCCGCCGCCAGCTCCCCTTCCCGAAAGCCGGCCGCATCGTCGGGCCGGCTCACCTTGCGTCATTTCTGCTGCGCCGCAGCATAGATTCCGGCTTGACATAAATCACGGTAAGTGAGTAATTGCTCAGAACCAAGGCAAATGCTCATCT
>NZ_RZTO01000701.1:0-3320 GCF_003997225.1 Mesorhizobium sp. M2C.T.Ca.TU.002.02.1.1 | reverse complement strand
CGTCGCGTGATGGCTGCCGGCATTGCCGAAACACTCGAGGAAAGCGAAAGCGGCCGCAATGGATATCGCGTGCCGGCAGTGGAGAAGGCGCTCGACGTGCTGGAGTTCATGGCTGCAAGCGCCGAGGCGCTGACCCAGACCGAGATCGCGACGGGCCTTGGCAGGTCCATCCACGAGATTTACCGCATCCTGCTCTTGCTGGAGAAGCGCGGCTACCTGTTCCGCACGCAATCGGACCGCTTCCGGCTGTCGCTGAAACTGTTCGAGTTGGCGCATATGCATCCGCCGGTGAACAGGCTGGTCGAATGCGCTCTGCCGGTGATGCGCGAATTGACGGCCAATGCCGACCAGAGCTGTCACCTAGTGGTGCGCGAGGGACAGAACGCCCTGGTGGTGCTGCAGATCGATTCGCCGCTGCCGATGCGCTACTCGGTTGCGCTCGGATCGCATTTCCCGATCCTCGAAACCAGTTCCGGCGCGGTGCTGCTCGCCCATTCGAACCGGGCGGAGCGCGACCGCATCGTCGAGCGGATCGTCGCTGCCGGCGAAGGGCAGGGGACGCGCGAGGAAATCGAGGCGCGGCTGAACGAGGTGGCCAGGCTCGGCTACGAGATGCGCGCGTCGCTGGCTGTCGAGGGCTGCACCAACATCTCCATGCCCGTGCGCGACCATGTCGGCGCCGTCGTCGCCGCGCTCACGGTGCCGCTCTTGCCGCAGAAGGCCGCGCGCTTCGATCGTCAAACCGTCTTCGAACGAACCCGGACCGCCGCCGAGAAGATATCGGGTGCGCTCGGCTGGGGCGAAGCCAACAGCTCTTCACGTGCCGACCCGGAACGGCGGGATTACCCGTTCAGCGACTGAGACAAACGAAAAACCTGGGAGAGAAAAATGCACTGGTCCAAATCAATCCTGCTCGCATCCGCGGCCATGCTGGCCATAGGCGCGGCGGCGGCGCGTGCCGAGAACATGCCCAAGCACATCGGCTACGTCACCAATTACGCCACGCATGAGTGGTACCAGAACGTCATCAAGGGCATGAAGGCGCACGGCAAGGAACTCGGGATCGACGTCGAGGTGCAGGACGCCAATCTCGACATAGCCAAGCAGGTCGCCGCAGCCGAAGACTTCATTGCCAAGGGCGTCGACGTGCTCATCATCACCCCGGTGAATGAGGAAGGCGTGGTGCCGCTGCTGCGTCAGGCCAAGGCCGCCAACATCCCGGTTGTGCTCGAGGGCAACCCGGTCAAGGGCATGACCACGATGGTCGCTATCTGCGACTACGACACCGGCTACTTCTCCGGCGTCGAGGCCGGCAAATATGCCAAGGAAAAGCTCGGCGGCGTCGCCAAGGTGATGAATGTCGGCCTGCCGTTGCTGTCGGCGACGGTGCTGCGCTCGCACGGCTTCATGGACGGGCTGAAGACCGTCATCCCCGATGCTGTGATGGTGCATGACCTCGATGGCGGCGGCAATCCGGACCGCGCGCTGGAAGTCTCCTCGGCAGCGCTCGCCAAGAATTCCGACGTCAACATCATCTACGGCATCAACGATTCTTCGTCGCTGGGCGGTCTGCAAGCCTGGAAGGCCGCCGGCAAGTCGCAGGACGGCCTGCTGACGGTCGGCACCGGCGGCGAAGGTCTTGCCTTCATCAACGCCATGCAGAACGAGCCGTCCTACCGCATCGAGGCCGCCATGTTCCCGGAGAAGGAAGGCTTCACCACCATCGACGCGGCGGTCAAGCTGTTCAACGGAGAGCAGGTTCCGGAGCACATCGTCAGCCCCACCGCGCCGATGACTGGCGACGACTGGAAGAAATACTATGATTATGACGGCAAGACCCGCACCATCAAATGGGACGCCGTCAATGCGCTGCAGCCGCCGGCAAAGTGCATGAAGACCTCGGCCGACCTGAAGAAATAGGTCGATCGACACGGCCCTTCCCGCGTCGCGGGAAGGGCTACCTGCCAGGCGCCGGTGGCCGGCAAGGACACGGAGCCGGCGCCTGACCTTAGAGCCGGATGATTTCAGGTCTGTTCGACCTGAAATCTGAATCCGTCCCTAAGTCCAAGAGATAGAGCATGATCTAGTCCGAAACCACTTCACACTTTTCGGCATCATGCTCTAGCGACGGGAACGGACTGACATGAGCGAGCTTACACACGCTTCCGCGCAGAAGCGTTTCATCGGCGGCCAGCTTCTCGGCAGCAGCCAGCTGGTGCTGGGTGCCATCCTGGCGGTGCTTTGCATCGCCATCTCGATCGCGGCGCCGCAGTTCTATTCGGAGGCCAACATCATCGCCATCCTGCGTCAATGCGCGCTGGTGCTGATCGTCGCCTCGGGCATGACCATGCTCATCATCACGGCGGAGGTCGACCTGTCGGTCGGCGCCTCGCTCGCCTTTGTCGGCTGCATCGGCATGGCGGTGCTCAATTCCACCCACAGCCTCGCGCTCGGCATGCTGGCCGCACTTGCCTTTGCCGGCGGCGTCGGCCTGTTCAACGGGCTGGTCGTCACCAGGCTCAGGGTGAACTCGCTGATCGCCACCATCGGCACCATGATGATGCTGCAGGGCGGCGTCTATCTGTTCACGCGCGAGGCGGTGCAGAATCACAATCAGCTGGTAAGCTTCACCGATCTCGGCGCCGGCTATGTCGGCGCGGTGCCCCTCCCCGTCATTATCGCGGCGCTGATCTTCGTCGTCGCCTATGTGACGCTGCGCTTCACCACGCTCGGCCGCTATCTCTACGCGGTGGGCGCCAACGAAAAGGCGGTGCGCCTGTCCGGCCTTCGTTCGGAACGGTTGAAGCTGCTTGCCTTCATCGTCACCGGCCTGTGCGTGGGCGTCGCCGGCATGATCCTGTCGTCATTGATGAATGCCGGCCAGCCGACCGCCGGGCGCGGCTTCGAGCTGACGGTGATCGCCGCCGTCATCCTCGGCGGCACCAGCCTGCTCGGCGGCCGCGGCTCACTGTTCGGCACGCTGCTCGGCGTGCTGGTGCTGAAGGTGATCGACAACGGCATCATCATCCTCGGCTGGAACCAGGACCTGCAGATGGTGGTGCCGGGCATCGTCATCATCCTGGCGACCTATCTCGACATCATCCGGAACAAAGCCAATGTCCGTTGATTTCCTTCATCCCGGCGAAGGCGCGGCCGTCGACACGAATGTGTCGGCGCTGGAAATGCGCGGCATCGGCAAGCGCTTTCCGGGCGTGGTGGCGCTGGACAATGTCGACTTCATCCTGGAGCCTGGCAAGATCCACGCCCTGATGGGCGAGAACGGCGCCGGCAAGTCGACGCTGATCAAGATCATGGCCGGC
>NZ_RZTO01000700.1:0-3324 GCF_003997225.1 Mesorhizobium sp. M2C.T.Ca.TU.002.02.1.1 | reverse complement strand
ACGCAGTAGTCGGCGACCTCTTCCGGCGTCTTCTCGCCCTTCACCTTGGCGCCATTGCCGCGCAGCGAGAAATAGTCGGTGAAGGGGATGTCCTTGCGCACCGCGCCGCCGAGCAATTGGTAGAGCGGCTGCTTCCAAGCCTTGCCGCGCAGATCCCACAGCGCCATTTCGATGGCGCCGAAGGCCATGATGCGGGTGCGGTCGTTGATCGACTGCACGCCGCTCCAGAAGGGCAGGCAGACTTCCTCCGCGCCGGCGATGTCGAAGGCGTCGCGACTGGCAAGCCTGGACGCCAGCACGTCGTTAATGATCGCAGCCGCGCCCGGCGTCGGCGCTTCGCCGATGCCGGTGAGCCCGTCCTCCGTCTCGACCTCGACGATGGTCGGCGAGAAGCCGTCGAGCTCGCCGAAGACCCAGACGTAAGGCGCTTCCAGCCTGTAGTTGATCGGGGTTGCCTTGACGCGCCTGATCCTCATGTCAGCCGATCTCGAAGAAGGGCTCGCCGAGCAGGCCGGGGTCGACATCGATGCCGAGGCCGGAGCCGTCGGGGATGCCCATATGGCTGCCGGTCACCGGCGGCGCGTTCCTGGCCGTGCGCACCGTCACCCATTCGTGGAAGGCAATCGCATGCAGCCGGCGCTCCGCCGGCGTCGACAGCGACAGATGCGCCATGGCGGCGGTATCGATCTCGGCGCCGCCGGTGTCTTCCACCGTGATCATGAAGCCGAGATCGACGGCGACGTCGCGGATCAGCCGGGTCTGCGTCACGCCGCCCAGCCGCGAGATCTTCAGCGTCAATCCGTCGGCGGCACCGCGGCGATGGATCTCCAGCATCTCGCCCAGCGAGGTGACGGATTCGTCCAGCACCATCGGCTTGTCGAGCATGCGGCGCACCGACATGTTCTCGTCGAGCGTCGTGCAGGGCTGCTCGAATGTGTAGTCGATGCCGCGCGTGGCGTCGGCAAACTGCCGCGCCTGGTAGGGCGTCCAGCCGGCATTGGCGTCGCAGAAGATCACCGTGCCTTTCGGCACGGCAGCGGCCACCGTCGTCACCCGCTCGATATCGTCATGCACGTTGCCGCCGACCTTGACCTGCAGGCGGCGGCAGCCTTCGGCAATGATCCGTTTGGCCAAAGCCGCCATCTGGTCGAGCGTGCCGTGGGTGACGACCCGGTAGGTTTCCGCCATGTCGCTTTCGCGGCCGCCGAGCATGGTCACCAGCGGCACATCAGCCGCTCGCGCCGCCAGGTCCCAGCACGCCATGTCGAGCGCCGACTTGATGTAGGGGTGGCCCTTGAACACGGTGTCCATCAGCCGGCCGATGCCGGCGAACCCGCGCGGGTCATGGCCGATGAGATGCGGCGCGATCTCCGGCACGCCCGCGCGCGCTCCCGCCGGGAAGGCGGCCGAGTAGAAATTGCCGAGCGGCGCCATCTCGCCCCAGCCGGTCACGCCGTTGTCGGAGGTGATGGCGACGATCACCGCGTCGAAGCAGTCGGCGACGCGCCCCTTGGACATGCGGTAGGGCCCGTCCACGAAGGGCTGCACGACATGATAGGCCTTGATGCTCTTGATCTTCACTTTGCCGTCGTCCGCTTGTCGGTCAGTTCTTCGATGCCCGTTTTTCGAGGCCGCGCGCATAGGCGAGAAGCTCCTCGAAATCGAGGTCGATATGCTCGCGCGCATGGCGCTGCGCGGCGCGCATGTCGGCGCCTTTGAGCAGCGCCACATAGGTCTCGTGCACGTCCTCGGCCGGCACCGGCTCGTTGCGCGCCCGTTGGTGCAGGGCGAAATACATCTGCAATCGGCTGGTCAGGCGCTGCCAGGTCTCCAGAAGCACCGAATTGTCGGCCCATTCGTAGACCAGCCCATGCAGTTGCAGGGCGGTTTCGATCTGGCGTGTGGTGTCGACGGCTCGCGTCGCCTGCTTCACCGCCTCGTGACGACGGTCCAACTCGTCGAAGAAGCGCTGGTCGCGCTGCGGCCAGGCGAGTTCGATGGCGAACTCGTCCAGCACCTTGTTGAGCGAATAGGCGTCGATGATGTCCTTGGCGGTGACGTCGATGACAAAGGTTCCGGCATAAGGAATGCTGGTCAGGATGCCTTCCTGCACCAGCTCGCGCATGGCCTCGCGCAGCGGCGCGCGGCTCACCCGCATCTGCTCGGAAATCCGGAGCTCGTTGAGCTTCTGTCCGGGCTCCAGCTGTCCGGTCAGGATGGCGCGCCTGAGCAGCGCGACGATCTCCGCCCTGCGCGTCGTATCCGCGATCGGACCGAAATCCAGCTTTGCCATGGGTCGACTCCCGGGAGGAATTTCTGCAAGACAAGCAGATTGTCGACAATCTAACAAGAGCTGATTTCCACGAACTCCGGATTTTGAGCCGGCAGTCTCAAGCCGCTCGCCCGTAGAAACCGATCCGCTCCTCGTCGGTGAACATCACGCCGGGGCGTTCGTAATAGGAGAACACCGCGATCATGCGTTCGCGATTGCCTTCGACGGTGGTGACGCGGTGCGCGGTGTTCTTGCCGCGGAACACGTTCAGCGTGCCGGCCTTGATGCGCAGGATCTTTGCCTCGGGATCGCGTCCCTCGAGCAGTTTCGCCACGCCGTCATAGTTCGGGTTGTCGTCCGAGCGCAGGTCGGTGCGGTATTCGAAGTCGCCGCCGCGCTCCGGCGCCTGCAGCAGAAGGGTCGTGGTGAATTCCGAGCGGTCGAAATGCCAGTTGAGCGCTTCGCCGGCGCGGTAGCCCATGACATTGGCGCGGGCGAGGGGATCCTGCATGACATGCAATTGCGGCTTGTCCATCGTCGCCGCCAGGAACCGCACCAGCGGCGCGTATTCGTAAATCGAAAGCACGGTGCTGCCCGGGATCTGGTCGGCGCAGACCGTGTGGCTGATCGTCTCCACCTTGCGCAGCGCCGGATGATCCGGCGAAAGCTCCGGGATCGACGGCTTGAAATAGATGTTGTGCATGCGCCTGTGGATATGCGAGCGCGTGTCCATCACCGGCCGGACCTCGGCGACGGCCTTTTCGGCCATGCCGGGGCGCAGGAAGCCTTCGAGGTTGAACATGCCGTTGGCTGCCAGCGCGGCCTTGGACTCGTCCACCAGCCGTTGCCATTCGGCGCTGCCTTCGCGGTCGAGCGGGTAGCGGTCCAGGTCGAGAATGGTTTCGATCATAGCGTCCTCCGAAATCTGGAGGTCACTACACACCAAGGAAAACTTTGCCACAACGCAGAAAATTGTTAGGGTTTCCCAAGAAAAACTTTCGAGGAAAAACGTGGAAAAGCTTCCGCCTTTGAACGCGATGCGGGCTTTCGAG
>NZ_RZTO01000006.1:0-28501 GCF_003997225.1 Mesorhizobium sp. M2C.T.Ca.TU.002.02.1.1 | reverse complement strand
GAGCAGCACCACGGCGCCTTCGATCACGCCGCGCAATTCAATGGGCTCGGCCGCGGTGCGGCCCTTGCGGGCGAAGGCTTTCAGCTCCTCGGTGATCGTGCCGATGCGCTCGGTCAGCGCGGCGATGGCGTCAAGGTTCTCTGCGGCCGAGGCGCTCTGCTTGCGCTCGAGGAAGACGCGCGCGTTGTCGGCATAGGCGCGGATCGTCGCCACCGGCTGGTTGATTTCATGCGCTACGCCGGCGGCGACCTGGCCAAGGGTGGCAAGCCGGTTGGCCTGCACCAGCTCCTGCTGCATCACCTGCAGCTTTGCCTCGGTGCTGCGATGGTCGATGATCTCGGCCTGCAGCCTGTCGCGCGCCAGGCTCAGGTCCTGCGTGCGCTCGACGACGCGGCGTTCCAGCTCGGCGCGTGCTGCCTGTTCGGCGGCGATCCGCATCTGCCCGGATTGCCGGCGCCACAACAGATAGGCGGCAAAGGCGATGAGCGGCACGAGGACACCGAGCGCCAAGAGCCGCATTTCGCGCTGCGCCGCCGCGACCGGCGCTTCGGCCGGAACGAGATAGTCGAGCCGCCAGGGCGTCGACGGCACCGCGGTCGACAGCCGCAGATACTCGGCGTCGCTGCCCCCTGGCGTGATCGCATGGACAAGCGCGACGCCGGAGCTCAGCGGTTGCGGTTTCGTGATCGGCAAGGGCACCAGCGGCGCATCGCCGAATTGCTGATTGGCGCGGATATCGGCAAGCACCGGCCGGCCGAGCGGCTCCGTCGTCAGGAACCGCCAGGAGGGCACGCTCGTGATCAGCACCACGCCATGCGCATCGCTGACATAGGCCGGCCGGTTCGCCTCGCGCCAGTCGGACTCGAGCTGGTCGAACTCCATCTTGACCACGACGACGCCGAGCGGCCCCGAAGCGCCGTCGACGCGGCGCGAGATGTAAAGGCCCGGGCGCTTGCTGACATTGCCGAGCGCGAAATACTCGGCCGTGCCGGTTTCCATCGCGCCCGAGAAATAGGCGCGGAAACCATAGTCGTTGCCGACGAAGCTCACCGGCTCGCGCCAGTTGCTGGACGCGATCGCCAGGCCGTCCGTGCCGGTGACATAGAGCACCGAGGCCTTGGTTCCCGACACCAGCCCTTCCAGCTTGCGGTTCAAGACATCGATCGACGCAGGGCTGCGCTCGCTCAGCGCGTCATGCACCTGCTGGTCCTCCGACAGGAGGAGCGGCAGCGCGCGCGGGTTTTCCAGCACCGCGCGCAGCAGCGCGACCTTGAGGTTGGCGTCGGTGCGTCCTTGCGTGGCTAAAGCCTCGATCTCGGTCGAGCGGCCATAGAGACCTGCGCCGTAAAGCGCTGCCGCGATGATCGCCAGCGCCGCCGCCGTAAACAGCAGCCAGGCGCGCCGCGCCCGCCCGGCAAGCAGTTCGGGCGTCGGGGCAAGGGCAGCGGCAGGGCGTTGCAGCATGCCGCATCTGTGCATGTTTTCGCACAAGGCGCAATTCGACCTATGCGGATAATCGCACGAACGCTCTCGAGGATGCCGTCATTGGTTCGAAAAAAGCCAACAAGATCAATATCCGGAGGCTTTGGGCGTCATCTGGCATGCGCATTGCAAATGCATCCGCAGCAGCCGCGAGGCTGTGGAGGTCAACAGCCCCCAGGGAGGTCGAGCGTCTCGATCGGGGGCCGAACGGAGGACATCATGCAGACAGCAATCGCTGCCGCCGAACCACGCGGCAAAATCCCCTTTTACCGGCATCTCTATGTGCAGGTCCTGGCGGCGATCGCCGCCGGCATCCTGCTTGGCCATTTCTATCCCGATCTGGGCGCCTCGCTGAAGCCGCTTGGCGATGCCTTCATCAAGCTGGTCAAGATGGTCATCGCGCCGGTGATCTTCCTCACAGTGGCGACCGGCATCGCCGGCGTTTCCGATCTGCACAAGGTCGGCCGCGTCGCCGGCAAGGCGATGATCTATTTCCTCGTCTTCTCGACATTGGCGCTCGTCGTCGGCCTCGTCGTGTCCAACGTCATCCAACCCGGCGCCGGCATGCACATCAATCCCGCGACCCTCGACCCCTCGAAAGTGGCAACCTTCACCGAGAAGGCGCACGACACTTCGATCGTCGGCTTCCTGATGAACATCATCCCCGACACCATCACCGGCGCGTTTGCTGAAGGCGACATCCTGCAGGTGCTGTTCTTCTCGGTGCTGTTCGGCATAGCGCTGGCGTTGGTCGGCGAGCGTGGCCGCCCCGTGGTCGATTTCCTGCAGGCGTTGACCGCGCCGGTCTTCCGCCTCGTCGCCATCCTGATGAAGGCGGCTCCCATCGGCGCTTTCGGCGCCATGGCCTTCACTGTCGGCAAATACGGCATCGGCGCGATCGCCAACCTCGCCATGTTGATCGGCACCTTCTATCTGACGTCGCTGCTCTTCGTGCTCGTCGTTCTTGGCGCCGTCGCATGGTACAACGGCTTCTCCATCCTGGCGCTGATCCGCTACATCAAGGAAGAGCTGCTCCTGGTGCTCGGCACCTCGTCGTCGGAAGCGGCACTTCCCGGCCTGATGGCCAAGATGGAGCGCGCCGGCTGCAAGCGCTCGGTCGTCGGCCTGGTCATCCCGACAGGCTATTCCTTCAACCTCGACGGCACCAACATCTACATGACGCTGGCAGCGCTCTTCATCGCCCAGGCGACCGACACGCCGCTCAGCTTCGGCGACCAGATCCTGCTTTTGCTCGTCGCCATGCTGAGCTCCAAGGGCGCTGCAGGCATCACCGGCGCCGGCTTCATCACCTTGGCTGCCACGCTCTCGGTCGTGCCCTCGGTGCCGGTCGCCGGCATGGCGCTGATCCTCGGCGTCGACCGCTTCATGTCGGAATGCCGCGCGCTCACCAACTTCGTCGGCAACGCGGTCGCGACCATCGTCGTGGCGCGCTGGGAAGGCGAGCTTGACCAGAAGCAATTCGCCGCCGCCATGGCCGGGCAATTGCCGGAGGAGGCCGACCTGGCCCTGTCGGGCGGCCTGCAGCCTGCCTGACCAAGGCATCTCCCAAGCATGTGCGGGCCGCGGCTTGCAGCAATTCCAGGAAAAGTGTGAGCGGTTTTCCGTCCGGAATTGCATAAAAACAAGGAGATAGTGCGTTTCACCGTTTCCGTGAAACGGTGAAACGCACTAGCCGCGGCCTGTTCTTTTTGCCGACCGCCGCATAGGGTGGCGCGGCCGGCTCTCCACCGGCCAAACATTCAGCCGAGAGGGCGGTCGATGAGCAGCGCATATCCCGAGATCTATCTTGTCCGTCATGGCGAGACCGAATGGAGCCTCTCGGGCAGGCACACCGGCCGCACTGACATTCCGCTGACCGCCAAAGGTGAGGAGGCCGCGCGCGGCGTCGCCGACCGTCTCAAGGGGCTGACGTTCCAGGCGGTCTGGTCGAGCCCCTCGCAGCGCGCCTTCGACACCTGCCGTCTCGCCGGCTTCGGCGAGCGCGCGGTCAAGAAACCGGACCTGCAGGAATGGGATTATGGCGCCTATGAAGGCGTGACGACCAAGGAGATCCTTGCCGGGCGTCCCGGCTGGCAGTTGTTTCGCGACGGGTGTCCGGATGGCGAGACGGCGGCCGATGTCGGCGCCCGCGCCGATGCCGTCATCGCCGGGCTTCGCGCGGTTGCCGGCAATGTGCTCATCTTCTCCAGCTCGCATTTCCTGCGTGTCTTCGCGGCGCGCTGGGTCGGCCTGCCGCCGGCAGGCGGCGCGCATTTCGTGCTCGATACCGCGAGCCTCAGCATCCTCGGCTATGAGCACGATCTGACCGAGCCGGTGATCCGGCGGTGGAACCAGAAGTAGCCGCAGCTCGATAGCAGCCCAGGCGTCTCTGGAGATTAGGCGAAACCCCTCAGCCTCGTCATTCTATGGCGGAGCAAGGAGCGAAGCGACGCGGCGCAGACCATAGAATCCATGCCGTTACCTATACGCGTTGCTGCTGTGCAGAGCGACCTCTGTCTTCCACCGCCTTTACCCCCTGCGCCAGGTCACGGAATGGATCCTCGGGTCTGCGCGTCCGCTTCGCTCCCGCTCCGCCCGTGGATGACGAAGTTCGGGGGCGCAGCCATTAGGCGGCAAGTATCGCCAGCTCCTCGCTCGTCAAATGCCGCGCCTTGCCTTTCGCGAGATCGCCGAGCTGCAGTCGCCCGATCGCCACCCTGACCAGCCTGAGCACTTCGATATCGAAAGTGCCGAGCAGCCGGCGGATCTGCCGGTTGCGCCCTTCGTCGAGCACGATCTCCAGCCAGGCCGTCCGCCCGCCGCTGCGCAACAGTGCGATCGAGCTTGCCGTGAGCAACTCGCCGTCGACAACGGCGCCCTGACGAAAGCGCTCGAGCATTCCCTCGTCGGGCGCAGCGGCGATCTGCACGTGATAGGTCTTGGCGACATGCGAGGCGGGGTCGAGCAAACCGTTCGCCCAGCGCGTGTCGTTGCTGAGCAAAAGCAGCCCTTCGCTCGCCTTGTCGAGCCGGCCGACTGGCGACACGAACGGCAGGTCGAGCCCGTCCAGGCAGTCATAGACCGTGCCGCGGCCCTCGGGGTCGTCACGGGTCGTGACCAGCCCGCGCGGCTTGTTGAGCATCAGATAGACCTTGCGCTCCGCGACCACGCGCTCGCCATCGACGGTGATGCGGTCTCGGTCGGGATCGATGCGCAGCAAGGCATCGCGCGCGGTTTTGCCGCCGACCTGCACGCGCCCCTCGGCGACAAGACGCTCGGCTTGCGTGCGCGAGCAGAACCCCAGTTTGGAAAGCGCTCGGGCGAGGCTGACCTTGGTGGCGGCAGATCGTCTGTCGGGTTGGCGTGCCAAGATGCTGCTCTCGAACGAATGCCAGGCGACTTGCGCCGCCATGTCGGCACAAGTTGGCTTTGCTGCGACCTCTTATCCGCTGCGGTCGTGGTCGTCCAATGTCACTCCCGCGGCGCGCTCAGCCGCCGGTAGGAGACGCCGTCGAATGTTGCCGTCACGAAGCTCTTGACCGACATCTTGCGCTTGCGCCCGTCGCTGCAGGCATAGAGCGGCCAGCCGGCTTCGCTGCACTCGCTGGCCACGCAGATACGAGCCACGCAGTTGCCTGTGGTCAGCCGGAAGCCGCCCTTGCCGGCAAAGCCCTGCAGCAGGCTGCCGTCCGCCGAGCGCCATGTCCGTTGCTGGAATTCAGGCCGCAGCAGCCGAGGCTCGAGCGGCGCGGCCAGACCGGTCTGGGCCGCTTGGCCCGAATATTGAAGCCGGTAGCGCGCCATGCCGGTCGTATACGCGGTGACGAGATCGGATTGGCCGGAATAGGCCGCCGCGAGGTCGGGACGGTCGAAAAGATGGGACACGCGCGGCTCCGCCGCCGACGGCCTGGTCAAGGCGGCGATGGCGACAAAGGCCAAGCATACGCGCAGCATCCCGATTTCCAGCAGCCACCCCGGTCCGGCACGCCGGCTTGCCCGGCTGCCCGCGCATACAATCTTTCCAATCGGATTTTCGCGCAAGCGCCCGTTTTAAGGCATGTCTCCCGAAAGTGGGAACCGGTTTCGGGATGAAGACATGCGTAAAATCAAAAACCTAAGCGTATGGAGAGAATCTGAAAGATCGCGACGCGCTTTCGGGGCGGCCTCGCTTTGTCAGCCATTGGCGGCCGGCGGCAGCTCGAACAGGGTGGCGCCGTTCTCCCGCCCTCGGTCGACATAGCCGATCACGCGGAACCATTTCGCGACGTCTGGCCTGTCCAGCCAGCTGCGCGAATGTACGGGCAGATTGCCGGCAAGCGCCTGGACGTGCCGGATGTGCCGCTTGCAGAAGCGGACCGTCGCGGCGTTGAAGAAATCCTCCTGCGCTGCAAACAGCGTATCGGCGGCGTCCGCATGCTCGTGCCAGGCGATGATCGCGACGGTCCTGTCGCCTTCGACGAGCGCATGCGCCCGGCCTTCCTTCAGGTTCATCATCAGATTGTCATAGGCGCTTTTGCTGTCCTTGCCGGCCGCCACATACTCGTCCGACATTCGCTTGGACAGGTCTCGGAAAACACTTTCCAGGTCTCCGACCGTCGCCGCGCGTGCTCTCATTTCTCCTCCTGACAGCCCGCTGGCAGTTTGCCCCAAGGAAGGGGGATCACCAAGAAAACCGAATCCCCGATCCGGGACATGCGCGCAATCTCATTTCGCGCGGAAGGGTTCGACCGCTGATCACGCTCGCATATCAGCGTTGGCTTGAGATCGCATTTCCGTTGTTGGATACTGGTGGTCTTCCGGGCCTGCCCGGTCTGCAGCGTTGTCTCCGCACCGTTCTCAATGGCGGCCATGATCGACCTGATTGAAACCATATACGAGGCGGCCTTCGTCCCGGAGCGATGGAACGCGGTGCTCCAGAAGGCGAGCGGCCTGTCGAACGCGGCCAGCGCTCAGGTCTTCTTCTTCAGCGACGACGGCCCGCCGCGCGGAACCACGCTCGACAATCTGCGGCCGCTGTTCGACGAATTCATCAAGGGCGATTTCTGGAAGTTCTGCGACAGCGTGCAGAAGATGTGCGGCTTGCAGCCTGCGAGTTTCGTGCGCGTCGACGACTTTTTGAGCCCCGATGAGATCAAGCGCGATCCGGCCCGCATCATGCTGAGGGAATTCGGCATCGGCGCGCATCTGTGCACGGCGATCCCGATGCCGACAGGAGAGCTGGCGACCTTCGTCTTCCAGAAATGGATCAGGGACGGCGGCTTCGCGCAACCGGAGGTCGACGGGCTTGACGCATTGCGGCCGCATCTGGCCCGCGCCAGCCTTGTCGCCGGCCGGCTGCGGGTCGAGAGGGCGGCGGCCGCCACTTCGGCCCTCGACCTGCTTGGATTGCCGGCCGCTGTGCTGTCGGCCAACGGTCGCGTCATGGCGACCAACCCGCATCTGGACAGGCTCGACACGGCCTTCCTGCCTGTCGCCTATGGCGGACTGGCAATAGCCGACCGCGACGCCAACCGGCTGTTCCAGCTGGCCGTGACCGGCATGAACCGGGCGGACAATGCGGTCGGATCCATCCCTGTGCCGGGCATCGGCGGCGAGGCGCCTTTCGTCGTCCATCTGTTGCCGCTGCGGCGCTCCGCGCACGACATATTCGGCAATGCCGACATCCTGGTGATGGCGACGCCCGTCAAGCCGAGCGCGCTTGTGCCTTCGGCGAGCCTGCTCAACGCCTTGTTCGATCTGACGCCGGCGGAGGCGCGGCTGGCGGCCGATCTTGCCGCCGGCCTCACTCTGGCGGAAACGGCCGCACGGGGCGGTGTCACCGTCAAATCCGCCCGCACCTATCTCGAGCGCGTCTTCCAGAAAACCGGTACCCACCAGCAGAGCCAGTTGGTCGCCATGTTGAAGACACTGCAGCCGCTGGCCTCACTGCCGCCGCAATAGCAGGGAGGGCTGCGTCGCGACGGTCCGAGACAGGTACGTTGAATTCGGCGGCCGTCTGCCATAAAAGGCGCAAGGTTCGGTCGGCTGGGGGTATCCAGACGTTCCCGAACCTGCGGCCATGACAGGTTTGGGCTGCGTTGGCCGGCGGGCCGTCGACAAGCAGTCGGTCCGTAGAGGGGCGGGCTACAGCATTTGGGGCATGTATTGACGTCGAGCAGGCCTATCCTGATCACCGGCGCGGCCGGCTTCATCGGTTTTCACCTCTGCCACCGGCTGCTCGCCGAAGGCCGGCAGGTTGTCGGCCTCGATTCCATGAACGAGTATTACGACATCGCCCTGAAACAGGCGCGGCTCGAGCGGCTGAAAACGTTCGCGAACTTTCGTTTCGAGCATGTTGATCTCGCCGATCGCGATGGCATCTCGGCGGTCTTTGCCTCGGCCGCGCCGGAGATCGTCGTCAATCTCGCCGCGCAGGCGGGCGTGCGCTATTCGCTGATCAATCCGCACGTCTACGCGCAAAGCAATCTCAACGGCTTCCTCAACATCCTGGAAGGGTGCCGGCAGGCCTCGGTCGGCCATCTCGTCTATGCGTCGTCGAGCTCGATCTATGGCGGCAGCACGCGCATGCCGTTCTCCGTGCACGATTCCGCCGACCACCCCTTGAGCCTCTATGCCGCCAGCAAGAAGGCGAACGAGCTGATGGCCCACACCTACAGCCATCTGTTCGGGCTGCCGACGACGGGCTTGCGCTTCTTCACCGTCTACGGTCCATGGGGACGGCCCGATATGGCCTTGTTCATCTTCACCAAGGCTATCCTCGCCGGCCAGCCGATCGACGTCTTCAACCATGGCAACATGCAGCGCGATTTCACCTATATCGACGACATCGTCGAAGGGGTGGTCCGCGTCATGCAGCATCCCGCGACGCCCAATCCCGATTGGACAAGTGCGGCACCCGATCCCGCGACAAGCAATGCGCCGTTCAGGCTCCACAACATCGGCGACAGCTCGCCCGTCGAGCTCAGCCGGCTGATCGACGTGCTGGAAGAAGCGCTTGGGCGCAAGGCCATCCGCAATTTGATGCCGCTGCAGCCGGGCGACGTGCCGGCAACTTTCGCCGATGTGACCTCGCTCGAAGAGGTGACCGGCTTCAAGCCCAGGATCCCGATCGAGATCGGCGTCCCGCGCTTCGTGGAATGGTATCGGGATTTCTATCAGGTCTGATCGCAGGCAAACCGAGCGCGCTGCTCTTCAGTCGGCCCGGCGTGCCTGCCTGTCGATCCAGAGCGCGATCAGCGTGCAGGCGGCGCCCGAAAGCAGATAGGCGCCGGCGGCGATGAGGCCGAAAGTGCCGGCCAGCAGCAGCGCGGCGAGCGGCGCGAAGCCGGCGCCGAACATCCAGGCGAGGTCCGACGTCACCGCCGAACCGGTATAGCGATGCCGGCGCGAGAAGCTCGTCGCGACGACGCCCGAGGACTGCCCGAAGCTTAAGCCCAGCAGGATGAAGCCCAGCACCATGAACACCGTCTCGCCGACGGTACCGCCGTTGAGAAGCTGCGGAGCAAAGCCGCTGAATGCTGCGATGGCGACGGCGCCGCCGCCAAGCAGGGCGCGGCGCCCGACACGGTCGGCCAGCGGACCCGATGCGACGATCGCCGCGATGCCGAACAGCGCGCTCACCGCTTCGATGACAAGGAACCGCTCCGGCCCTTCATTGGTGAACAGGAACACCCAGGACAGCGGAAACACCGTCACCATGTGGAACAGGGCGAAGCTCGCCAGCGGCGCGAAGGCGCCGACGACGACGTTGCGGCCCTCCATGCGGATCATGTCCCTGATGCGGGTCGGCTGAAGGTCGCCGCTCTCGTAGAGTTTCGAGAACTCGGGCGTCACCACGATGCGCAGCCTGGCAAACAGCGCCACGACATTGATGGCGAAGGCGACGAAGAAGGGGTAGCGCCAGCCCCAGGCGAAGAAGTCGTCGGCCGACAGGTTGGCGACGAAGAAGGCGAACAGGGAGCTTGCCACGATGAGCCCGATCGGGGCGCCGAGCTGCGGGATCATCGCGTAGATGCCGCGCCGGTTCTGCGGCGCATTCAGCGCCAGAAGCGAGGGCAGTCCATCCCACGTCCCGCCGAGCGCCAGGCCCTGCAGGAACCGGGTAAGCCCCAGCAGCCAGGCGGCGACCGCGCCGACATCCTCATAGGACGGCAGGAACGCCATCGCGACCGTCGAGGTGCCGAGCAGGAACAGCGCGATCGTCAGCTTGGCGCCGCGGCCATAGGCGCGGTCGACCGCCATGAACAGCACGGTGCCGAACGGGCGTGCGATGAAGGCCAGCGCGAAGATGGCGAAGGAATAGAGCGTCCCGACCAGCGGATCGTGCGTCGGAAACACAAGTTTGGGAAACACGATCACGGAAGCGATCGCATAGACGAAGAAATCGAAGAATTCCGACGTCCTGCCGATAATTACGCCGACCGCGATATCACCGGCGCTGACCTGGCCGTGATGCGAGCCGATCAGCCTGCTGTCCGTTCCGGCGGTCGAAGTTTCAGCCATCTTGTCCGTTGCCACCGAGCTCGGTCCGGGACGCGCCCGGTCCGAGATACGATTGTCATCCCATAATGCATGGCCAGTTTCGCCAAAGCCACCCCGGCTGGGCATTGGACAAATTGTCCAATGTCGTCGCGATGCCGGCGGCAGTAGCCGTTGGGCCCTATCGCATCGCAACCTGCAAATATCCGTGCAGGGCCATCGAGGGCAGCGTTTGATGAAACGATCCGGAGCCTTGCTTCTCCTTCCGCTCGCCGTGCTGCTGAGCGGCTGCGACTTCGTCGTGCTGGCGCCCGCGGGCGATGTCGCGGCGCAGCAGCGCGACCTGCTCGTCGTCTCGACCCTGCTGATGCTGCTCATCATCGTGCCTGTCATGGCGCTGACAGTGCTGTTCGCCTGGCGCTACCGGCAATCCAGCACCACCGCGACCTATACGCCGGACTGGGACCATTCGACCAAGCTGGAGCTGGTGATCTGGGCCGCTCCCCTGCTCGTCATCATCTGCCTCGGCGCGCTCACCTGGCTCGGCACACACCTGCTCGATCCCTATCGGCGCATCGACCGGATCGAGCCGGGGCAGCTGGTCACGCAGGCCCATAAGCCGCTCAGGGTCGACGTCGTCGCACTCGATTGGAAATGGCTCTTCATCTATCCGGATTACGGCATTGCCTCCGTCAACGAGCTGGTGGCGCCGGTCAACCAGCCGATCGACTTCCGCATCACCTCGTCCACGGTGATGAACTCCTTCTACATCCCAGCCCTTGCCGGCCAGATCTACGCCATGCCGGGCATGGAGACGAAGCTGCACGCCGTCATCAACCGCCCAGGCACCTACACAGGCTTCTCGGCCAATTACAGCGGCGCCGGCTTCTCTGGCATGCGCTTTGCGTTCCACGGCCTCTCCGACCAGGCGTTCGGTGATTGGGTAACGCAGACCAAGAGCGCGCAGGCCACGCTCAACCGCGAGACCTATCTCGCGCTCGAACGTCCGAGCGAGAACGAGCCGGTCCGCCGCTATGCCTCCGTCGATCCCGACCTCTGGGGCGCCATCCTCAATCTGTGCGTCGAACCGGGCAAGATGTGCATGAACGAGATGATGTCGATCGACGCCAAGGGCGGTCTGGGGCTCGCCGGCGTGCGCAACACCCTGCCGCTGCAATACGACAAGCTTGCCAGGCGCGGGGCCGTGTTCGGCAACGATCCGTCCTATGTCGCCAGCATCTGCACGGCGGAGGAAGCGGCCGCCGCCTCGCGCGCGGCCCGCAATGACGATGACAGGGGTTGGCCGCTCAGGGACCTGTCCCCGCTACGCGGCGTCGGCCTGCTTGCGCCCGGCGCCGGCAGCCGCCGCGCCGATGCCGAGACGCGGTCACTCGGCCTGCTGCGCTTCGAACTGTGAGGAATGGCGGATGCCTGAGACGCTGACCAAATTCATCTTCGGCCGCCTCACTCTGGAGTCGCTGCCGCTGCACGAGCCGATCGTCGTCGGCACCTTCATCGTGGTGGCGCTCGGCGGCCTGGCGGTGCTCGGCGCCATCACCTATTTCCGGCTCTGGGGTTATCTCTGGCGCGAGTGGTTCACCAGCGTCGACCACAAGAAGATCGGCATCATGTATATGGTGCTGGGCCTCGTCATGCTTTTGCGCGGCTTCTCCGACGCCATCATGATGCGTCTGCAGCAGGCCATCGCCTTCAACGGTTCGGAAGGCTATCTCAACGCCCATCACTACGACCAGATCTTCACCGCCCATGGCGTGATCATGATCTTCTTCGTGGCGATGCCTTTCGTCACCGGGCTGATGAACTTCGTCGTGCCGCTGCAGATCGGCGCGCGCGACGTCTCCTTCCCCTTCCTCAACAATTTCAGCTTCTGGATGACGGTCGGCGGCGCCATCCTGGTCATGGCCTCTCTGTTCGTGGGCGAGTTCGCGCGCACCGGCTGGCTGGCCTATCCGCCGCTCTCGGGCATCAACTACAGTCCCGATGTCGGCGTCGATTATTACATATGGGCGCTGCAGGTTGCGGGCGTCGGCACGACACTGTCCGGCATCAACCTGATCTGCACCATCATCAAGATGCGGGCCCCCGGCATGACGATGATGCGCATGCCCGTCTTCACCTGGACCTCGCTCTGCACCAACGTGCTGATCGTGGCGTCCTTCCCGGTGCTGACGGCTGTGCTGACGCTGCTCGCGCTCGACCGCTATGTCGGCACCAACTTCTTCACCAACGACTTCGGCGGCAACCCGATGATGTATGTGAACCTCATCTGGATATGGGGTCATCCGGAGGTCTACATCCTCATCCTTCCGCTGTTCGGCGTCTTCTCCGAGGTCACCTCGACCTTCTCCGGCAAGCGGCTCTTCGGCTACACCTCGATGGTCTACGCCACGGTGGTCATCACCATCCTGTCCTATCTGGTCTGGCTGCACCATTTCTTCACCATGGGCTCCGGCGCCAGCGTCAACTCCTTCTTCGGCATCACCACCATGATCATCTCGATCCCGACCGGGGCGAAGATGTTCAACTGGCTTTTCACCATGTATCGCGGCCGCATCCGCTTCGAGCTGCCGATGATGTGGACGGTGGCCTTCATGCTCACCTTCGTCGTCGGCGGCATGACCGGCGTGCTGCTTGCCGTGCCGCCGGCCGACTTCGTGCTGCACAACAGCCTGTTCCTGATCGCGCATTTCCACAACGTCATCATCGGCGGCGTGCTGTTCGGCCTGTTCGCCGGCATCGCCTATTGGTGGCCCAAGGCCTTCGGCTTCAGGCTCGATCCGTTCTGGGGCAAGGTTTCGTTCTGGTGCTGGGTTCTCGGCTTCTGGTTCGCCTTCATGCCGCTCTATATCCTCGGCCTGATGGGCGTGACGCGCCGCATGCGCGTCTTCGACGATCCCTCGCTGCAGATATGGTTCGTCATCGCCGCCTTCGGCGCGGTGCTGATCGCCGCCGGCATCGCCGCCTTCTTGGTGCAGATCTTCGTCTCCATCCGCAGGCGCGAAGCGCTGGCCGATCACACCGGCGATCCATGGGATGGCCGCACGCTCGAATGGTCGACCTCCTCGCCGCCGCCGGCCTACAACTTCGCCTTCACGCCGGTCATCCGCGACAACGACGCCTGGTTCGACATGAAGAGAGCCGGCTACCGGCGCCCGCTCACCGGATTCAAGCCGATCCACATGCCGAAGAACACCGGCACCGGGGTGATCCTGGCCGTCTTCAGCGTCGTGCTCGGCTTCGGCCTGATCTGGTACATGTGGTGGCTGGCGGCTCTGAGCTTCGTTTGCCTGATCGCAACGGCGATCGGCCACACCTTCAATTATCACCGCGACTTCGACATCCCGGCGGCAGAGGTCGCGCAAACGGAGGAGGCGAGGACGACGCTCCTCGCCGCCCAGGGTTAGGTTTGAGCATGGCATCGACGGCAATCACGGCCGATACCGCACCGGTCTTCCACCTGGAAGAAGAGCACGCACACGCCGAAGGCGGCAGCACCATGCTCGGCTTCTGGCTCTATCTGATGAGCGACTGCCTGATCTTCGCCATGCTGTTCGCGGCCTTTGGCGTGCTCGGCGGCAATTACGCGGCCGGTCCGGCGCCGAAGGACCTGTTCGACCTCGGCCTGGTGGCGGTCAACACCACCATGCTGCTGCTCTCCTCGATCACCTATGGCTTTGCCATGCTGACCATGGACAAGGGCCGCGTCGGCGCGACGCAAGGCTGGCTTGCCGTGACCATGCTGTTCGGCCTGGCGTTCCTGTCCATCGAGCTCTACGAGTTCGCGCACATGATCCATGAGGGCGCGACGCCGCAGCGCAGCGCCTTCCTGTCGTCCTTCTTCACGCTGGTCGGCACGCACGGCCTGCATGTCACTTTCGGCATCGTCTGGATGGTGACGCTGATGGTGCAGGTCGCGCGATACGGCCTCATCGAGGCCAACCGCCGCCGGCTGATGTGCCTCTCGATGTTCTGGCACTTCCTCGACGTCGTCTGGATCGGCGTCTTCACCTTCGTCTACCTGATGGGGATGCTCAGATGAGCGCTCATGATCATGCCGATCACGACCACACGCATGGCGGCGCCGCGCACGGGTCGCTGAAGGGCTATCTGATCGGCTTCGTCCTGTCGGTGGTGCTCACCGCCATCCCGTTCTGGATGGTCATGACGGGCGCCATCGACAACAAGCAGGCCACAGCCATCATCATCATGGCCTTCGCGGTGGTGCAGATCGTGGTGCACATGGTCTTCTTCCTGCACATGACCCCCGCCTCGGAAGGCGGATGGTCGATGCTGGCGCTCATCTTCACGGTGATCCTCGTCGTCATCGTGCTGAGCGGCTCGCTCTGGGTGATGTACCACCTCAATGCCAACATGATGCCGGGACTCCACGAGATGCGGGAGATGCCATGAACCCTGTGTCGGGCGCGGGGAGGGCTAAATTCGAGGCGGAAGACATGATCGGCCGGGCAGGCACTGGCCCCCATGCTCCCTCGAAGGGCTCCGCGTCGCGATTCTTGGCTGTGCTGGCTGGGCTTCTCGGCGTCCTGGTGTTTCTCGGGCTCGGCATCTGGCAGCTGGAAAGACGGGTCTGGAAGCTCGACCTTATCGCCCGCGTCGACCAGCGCATCCATGCTCCGGTCGTCGATGCGCCTGGCCCCGCGACATGGGCTGATATCGACGCGGCCGGCTATGAATACCGCCATGTGCGGCTGGCCGGGTCGTTTCAAGGCGCCAACGCGCTGGTGCAGGCGGTGACCGAGCTCGGCGGCGGCTATTGGGTGCTGACGCCGATGCGCGACGACCGCGGTTTCACGGTTCTCGTCAACCGCGGCTTCGTTCCGCAGGAGCGCAAGGCTGAGTTCGAGCGGGAGAATGCCGCGCTCGCCGCGCCGGCGATGGTCGACGGGCTGCTGCGCGTCAGCGAGCCCGGCGGCGGTTTCCTGCGCAGCAACGATCCGGCCACGAACCGCTGGTACTCGCGCGACGTCGCGGCAATTGCCAAGGCCCGCGGCCTGACCGACGTCGCGCCCTATTTCATCGATGCCGGGGCCTCCGGCCCCGACAGCTGGCCGCGCGGCGGGCTCACCGTCGTCAAGTTTCGCAACGCGCATCTTGTCTACGCTTTGACCTGGTTTGCCCTGGCCGCGATGCTGGCGGTGGCGCTTGTCAGGCCGATCTTCGCCGGCCGCGATCAGCGGGACGCGCCAAGATGAACATTTCGATCGCGCGGCTTCATCACGACAAGCCGTTCCTGGCGGTTCCACCGGCCGGCCAGGGAGGCTCGGCCTCGAACACCGACGCCACGAACAGGAAGAACCTGCTGCTCCTCATCCAGTTGCGCTGGCTGGCGGTGGCCGGGCAGGTGCTGACCATCCTGGTGACGCAATACTGGTTCGCCATCCCGCTGCCGCTCGCCGAGATGGCCGGCGTGGTGCTTTTCCTCATAGGGCTCAACATCTTCAGCCTGCTCGCCCTGCGCGGCAATCGCCGCATCTCCAATGCGCAGCTCTTCGTCGCGCTGATCTTCGACATGGCGGCGCTGACAACGCAGCTTTACCTGAGCGGCGGCGCCTCGAATCCTTTCGTGTCGCTCTACCTCCTGCAGATCACGCTCGGGGCCGCGCTGCTGGCGCCATGGTCCACCTGGATCCTGGTGGTGGCGGCCTCCGCCTGCTTCGTCTTCCTCATCTTCGCCTTCCAACCGATCGCGCTCCCGCATCACGGCGGCAGCGATCTCCTGGCGCTGCATCTGCGCGGCATGTTCATCTGCTTCGTGCTGGCGGCCGGCCTGATCGTGATCTTCATGACGCGCATCAACCGCAACCTGCGCGAACGCGATGCCTATCTTGCCGACCTGCGCCAGCGTTCGGCCGAGGAAGACCACATCGTGCGCATGGGCCTGCTGGCCTCAGGTGCCGCGCACGAGTTGGGCACGCCGCTCTCGACCATTTCGGTCATCCTGTCCGACTGGCGCCAGATGCGCGGCGTCAAACGCAGCCGCGAGCTCTCCGAGGACGTGGCCGAGATGCAGGCGCAGATCGAGCGCTGCAAAAGCATCGTAACCGGTATCCTCATGTCTTCCGGCCATGCGCGGGGCGAGGGCACGATCCGCACCACGATCCGCCAGTTCCTCGACGATCTCGTGCAGGAGTGGCGCCTCAGCCGCCAGCCTATCAAGCTGGATTACAGCAACGGTTTCGAGCCGGACGAGCAGATCGTGTCCGACACGGCGCTGAAACAAGTGATCTTCAACGTGCTCGACAATGCGCAGGAAGCATCGCACGATTGGGTTGGCATCACTGCCGAACGGCAGGATGAGAAGCTGGTGTTCATCGTCAAGGATCGCGGGCCGGGTTTCGACAAGGATATTCTGGCCGCGCTCGGCCAGCCCTATATGTCGAGCAAGGGGCGTCCAGGCGGTGGCCTGGGCCTCTTCCTGGTGTTCAATGTCGTGCGCAAGCTCGGAGGTGACGTTTCGGCGCGCAACATGGCGGAGGGCGCCTGCGTTACCCTTTCGCTGCCGCTGGCGGCGCTGACCGATGGAGGCGATCGTGAAATCTGATCGATCCTTGTTTGTCGTCGAGGACGACGTGACCTTCGCGCGGACGCTCAAACGCTCCTTTGAAAAGCGCGACTATGACGTTGTGGTCTCCCACGACCGGGAGGCGCTGCTGGTCGCGCTGGAAAAGACTGTTCCGGCCTATGCCGTCGTCGATCTCAAGCTCGGAGCGGGATCCGGGCTCGAATGCGTCAAGCTGCTCAGCGCCCGCAACCCGTCGATGCGGATCGTCGTATTGACGGGATTTGCCAGCATCGCCACGGCGGTCGAGGCGATCAAGCTCGGCGCCTGCCACTATCTGGCCAAGCCCGCCAACACCGACGACATCGAAGCCGCCTTCGGCCGCGCCGAGGGCGACGTCTCGGTGCCGCTCACCAGCCGCCCCACTTCGATCAAGAACCTCGAATGGGAGCGCATCCACGAAACGCTGGTCGAGACCGGCTTCAACATCTCCGAGACCGCGCGCCGGCTCGGCCTGCACCGGCGCACGCTCGCGCGCAAGCTCGAGAAGCGCGTGGTGCAGTAGGGCAATTCCAGGAAAAGTGTGAGCGGTTTTCCGTCTGGAATTGCGTAAAAACAAGGAGATAGAGCATTTCACCGTTTCTGTGAAACGGTGAAATGCTCTGGGGCAATTTCCTCGATTGTTCAGTAAGTGGTGCGCCCGCCCGACAGATCGAATGTCGAGGCGGTGGTGAAGCTGTTTTCCTTCGAGACCAGCCACGCGACCATCGCGGCGGCTTCGTCGACCTCAAGCAGCCGGCCGCGCGGGATGCGCGAGCGCATGTACTCGATATGCTCTGGTGTCAGCTGGTCGAGGATGCGCGTCTGGGCGGTCGCCGGTGAAATGCAGTTCACGGCGATGTCGTATTGCGCCAGCTCCTTGCCGAGCGACTTCGTCAGGCCGATGACGGCCGCCTTCGATGCCGAATAGGCGGCGGCGTTGGGATTGCCCTCCTTGCCGGCCACAGAGGCGATGTTGACGATGCGGCCGTAGTTGCGCTCTTTCATGCCGGGCACGACGGCGCGATTGACGTGGAAGGTGCCGTTGACGTTGATGTCGATGATCTTCTTCCACATGTCGACGTCGTAGACATCGAGCGGCGCGGCAGGGCCGGCGATGCCTGCGGAGTTCACCAGGATGGAGATCTTGTCGGCGATCTCCTCGGTCCTGGCGCGGGCTGCATCGACCGCGTCCCAATCGGCGATATCGACCACCAGCGTCGTGGCGGCCTTGCCGAGCTCCTGCCGGGCGGCGTCGAGGCGCGCCTCGTCGAGGTCCCAAAGCGTGACCGTGGCGCCCGAGGCGACAAAGCGCTTGGCCATGGCGAAGCCGAGGCCCTGGGCGCCGCCGGTCACCACCGCGTGCTGGCCGTCCAGATCGATCCTGTTCATATCGGGCGTTTCCTCCAGTCCAATTTTCCTGCTGATATTCCGGCTATTGGCCGCAATGCGTGATCCGCACGGGCTTCCGGCCCGGTATCGCGACGCTACATGGTGGCGCCGAGGCTCCACGGCACGAATTCGTTGTCGCCATAGCCAAGCGCCTCGGACCTGGTGCGCCCGCCGGACGCCACCCGCAGGATCTCCGCGAAGATTTCCTCGCCCTTCTCAGCCGGCGTCACGCCGTCCAGTATGTCGCCGCAGTTGATGTCCATGTCGTCGCGCATCTGCTCGAAGATGAACGAGTTGGAGGCGAGCTTGATCGAAGGCGTCGGCTTGCAGCCGAAGGCCGAGCCGCGCCCGGTGGTGAAGCACAATATGTTGGCGCCGCCGGCGACCTGGCCGGTGGCCGAGACCGGGTCGTAGCCGGGCGTGTCCATGAAGACGAGGCCGCGCTCGTTGATCGGCTCGGCATATTCCAGCACCGCGCGCAAATTGGTGGTGCCGCCCTTGGCCGATGCGCCGAGCGACTTCTCCAGGATGGTCGTCAATCCCCCCAGCTTGTTGCCGGGCGAGGGATTGTTGTTCATCTCCATGTCGTGCCTGGCGGTGTAGTCCTCCCACCAGCGGATGCGCTCGACCAGCTTTTCGCCGACCGCCCGGCTTTCGGCGCGGCGGGTCAGGAGATGTTCCGCACCGTAGATCTCGGGTGTCTCCGAAAGAACGGCGGTTCCGCCCTGCGCGACGAGCAGGTCCACCGCCGCGCCGAGCGCCGGATTGGCGCTGATGCCGGAGTAGCCGTCCGAGCCGCCGCATTGCAGCGCCAGCACCAGCTCGGAGGCTGGTTGCGGCGTGCGCCGCGCGGCGTTGACGATCGGCAGCATCTCGACGATCGCCTTCACCCCGGCATCGACCGTCTTGCGCGTGCCGCCGGTTTCCTGGATCGTCATCGTGCGGAAGGTGGTGTTCTCCTCGATGCCGTAGGATTGCATCCAGCGCGGGATCTGGAAGGCCTCGCAGCCGAGCCCGACCATCAGCACGCCGCCGACATTGGGATTGGTGGCGAAGCCCCATTGCGTGCGCTTCAGAAGATCGTAGGCCGGGCCCTTGGTGTCGATGCCGCAGCCAGTGCCGTGGACGAGCGAGATGATGCCGTCGACATTGGGATAGTTGCGCAGGATGCCGGAGCGGTTGACTTCCTCGGCGATGAAGCGCGCGACGCTGGCCGAGCAGTTCACCGAGGTCAGCGTGGCGATGTAGTTGCGCGTGCCGACTTTGCCGTTCGGCCTGCGATAACCCATGAAGGTTGCCCGTTCGCCGTCGGCAAGGACCGCCGTTTGCCTGGCGTCCGCGCCATAGCCGTAATCCCGCTCGAAATCGCGCAGATAGACATTGTGCTCGTGCACCCAGTCCCCGGCCGCGATCGGTCCGCGCGCGAAGCCGATGGTCTGGCCGTATTTCACGATGGGCTCGTCCGCCGCGATGTCGCGCATGGCCATCTTGTGTCCGCGCGGGATACGGACCCGCGCCGCGATATCGCCGGCCTTCTCGCCAGCCGCCAACGGATCGACCGCGAGCAGGATGTTGTCCGCATGCGAAAGCTTGATGAAGCGTGCCATTGCCCAAGACTCTGAAGAAAATTCTCACCGGCGCGGCCGCGAGATTTGATGAGTGGGAATACTAATATAATAGAATGTCAGTGGTCAAGCGACAGCCGATCGTGTTTCGGTGGAACCGCCGTTGCGGGATATCCTTCGCAGGGCTCGACAGAGCGGGATCGCCGCCTGCGCGCAAATCCTTGCCCATCCGGGCCGCCGTCGCCAGCGGCTCAGTCCAGGTGGAAGACTTCCTCCATCGCCGCCCACCATTCGCCTCGCGCGCGGGTGGCCAACGGCTGCTGCATCGGGTCGCACAATTCCCACCATTTGCGCATCGCGGCCGATTCGCCCATTCGCGCGGCGTCCGATGCGAAATCGTCGCCGTGATATTCCCAATAGGCGAACAGCAGGTTCTCCGGCTCGCGCAGGAAGATGGAGTAGTTCCTTATGTTGGCGCGGCTGATGACCTCGAGCACCTCGGGCCAGACCGCGGCATGCACGCGCTTGTAGTCCTCGATCGCCTCGGCCCTCAGGCCGATGCAAAGCCCCATTCTCTTCATCATGGTCTCGTCTGGTTCGACGGCGTCGGATTGTTAGCCGAGGAGCTCGGCGGCGACTTCGAGCGTGTTGCGGAAGGACGTCTCCAGATGGCTCTCCATCGCCTGCGCGGCGCCCTCCGCATCTTGGCGCTTCAGGGCGTCGAGGATGGCTTCGTGCTGCTCGATCGTCTGCTCGCCATAGCCGGGCTTGGGGATCGCCAGATAGCGGCCGCGGTCCATCTGCGCCTTGGAGATGTCGACCGCCCGCCAGATCATCGGCATGCCGCAGATCTCGGCTATGCTGCGGTGGAAGACGTCGTCGAGCTGGATCGCCACGGCATAGCGTCCACGCGAAATGGCGAGCTTGTGAGCGGCCATGTTGTCTTCCAGGAGCTCGGCCGCCTGCGGCGTCATCTTGGCCGCGGCGCGCCTTGCGCTTTCCATCTCCAGCGCCCGGCGGATGACATAGGCTTCCTCGAGATCGGCGCGGCTGATCGGCGCCACATAGGTGCCGCTTTGCGCCAGGATCTTGACCAGCCCTTCGTCGCTGATGCGCTTGACTGCCTCGCGCACCGGCGTGCGCGATACGCCGAGCGCCTCGGCAATCGCCACCTCGTTGATGATCTCGCCGGGCTTCAGTCGCCCGACGACGATCAGGTTGCGGACCTTGTTGTAGATCTGGTCGCGCAGCGGCAGGGCCCGATTGAGGGTCGAAGGGTCCAGATCCATGAAAAATCCCATCGCTCGTCCACGCCAATGGATGAATTATATTAGAATGCCAACCGGAATGCACGCATGCGCAAAACCGATTGCCTCCCTTGTCGAAAGCCTCTGAAAACCAGCTTGCCAGAACTGTTATATTAGTGCAATAGTGCCGGCCGTCGCGATTATCGGCGTCGCGGTGGAAGCGTTTCGGGGCCTCAAGCGTGGTTTTCGCGAGGGCTTTCGTGGTCGGTTTGAGGGGCCGGCCATGCGCTTGATGTGACCGATGAACCCGCGCCGGGGAGCGCCGGGCCGCTTGCCAGGGAGGACCAAGCCAGAAATGACTGTCGTGGCGGATTGTGCCTTGGACATGCGGGGCATCAGCAAGACGTTTCCGGGCGTGAAGGCGCTCTCGAACGTCAATTTCGCCGTGAAATTCGGCACCGTCCACGCGGTCGTCGGCGAGAACGGCGCCGGTAAGTCGACCCTCATGAAAGTGCTCAATGGTTCCTACGCGCCGACCAGCGGCACGATCAAGGTCGGCGGCAATGAGGTGCGCATGCGCAAGCCGGCGGACGCTCAGGCGCTCGGCATCCGCATGGTCCATCAGGAGATCAATCTGGTCCCCGACCTGACCGTCGCCGAGAATGTCTATCTCGGCCGCATGCCCGGCAAATGGACCTGGCTGCGCAAGGGCGAAATGGTCAGGAGAACGGCGGCCGTCCTCAAGGAACTGGGCGCCGCGATCAATCCGCGCGAGCGGCTTGGGAACCTCTCGATCAGCCAGCAGCAGCTTGTCGAGATCGCCAAGGCCTATGCGGCCCAGCCCCGCATCATCGTCCTCGATGAGCCGACATCGTCGCTCAGCGAGCACGAGACGGCGGCGCTCTTCCGCATCCTGCGCAAGATGCGCGGCGAGGGCATCGCCATCGTCTATATCAGCCACCGGCTGAAGGAGGTGCTCGAGATCGCCGACGAGGTCACCGTGCTGCGTGACGGCTCGATGATCGAGACGCGCCCCATCGAGGGGATCACCGCGGCCGAGATGATCAGGCTGATGGTCGGCCGCGAGGTGAGCAATGTCTTCCCCAAGAGCCCGGCCGAGATCGGCGCATCAGTACTGCGCGTCGAGCGCATCGGCGACGGCGCGAGCTTCCGCGATGTCAGCTTCGATGTGCGGGCCGGCGAGATCCTTGGGTTGACCGGCCTCGTCGGCGCCGGCCGCACCGAAGTCGCGCGCGCCATCTTCGGCCTGTCGCGGCTGGTCGAGGGCAGCGTCAGCGTCAATGGCCGCAAGGTCGCCATCAACTCGCCATCCGAGGCGGTGCGCGCCGGCATCGCCTACGTCCCGGAGGACCGCAAGGGCGACGGCATCGTGCCCGGCATGTCGGTGCGCGAGAACATAAGCCTGCCCATCCTGCGCCGCCTGACCAGCTTCGGGCGCATCAGGCGCAGTGCCGACCGCTCACTGTCGGCCATTTACGTCAAGCAGTTCTCCATCTCGCCGCCGGATGGCGAGCGGCGCATCAACCTGCTTTCGGGCGGCAACCAGCAGAAGGCGGTCATCGCCAAGTGGCTGGCGGCGAAACCCGCCGTGCTGATCCTCGACGAGCCGACGCGCGGCGTCGATGTCGGCGCCAAGGCGGAGATACATCACATCATCGGCCAACTCGTCGCCGACGGCATGGCGGTGGTGATGATCTCGTCGGAACTGCCCGAGATCCTCGGCGTGTGCGATCGCGTGGTGGTGATGCGCGACGGCCGCGCATCGGCGCCGCTGACCCGCGCCGAGCTCAGCGAGGAGCGCATCATGGCGCTCGCGACCGGCGAGGAAGCGGCGTGACGGACGCGGCCATGGAGATCAGCGGCGTGAACCGCAACGACCGTTTTACGCGCGGCAGCAGGCTCGTCGGTGTGCTGTCCAAGGCGGGCCTTGTGCTGGCCATCCTCGCCGTCGTCCTCTACGGCTCGTTCGCCAGCCCGGCCTTCTTCACCGCAGGCAATCTGCTCAACGTGCTGACCTCGATGTCGATCGTCGGCATCGTCGTGGTCGGCATGACCTTCGTGCTGGTGGTCGGCGGCCTGGCGGACCTTTCGGTGCCCGCCACCATCGCCTGCGGCGCGATCCTCTCGCTGGGGCTGCAGCCGCTCATCGGTCCCGTACCCGCCTTCGTCCTGGCGGTTGCGCTGGCCGGCCTGATCGGCCTGCTCAACGGCGTCCTCGTCGGCTATGTCGGCATCAATCCGATCATCGCCACGCTTGGCGTCGGAACCATCGGCCTCGGCATAGTCCAGGCGGCGGTCGGCGGCGTCATCGTCTACGGTTCGAACGCGGCCTCGGCCGAATTCGCCAAGGGCCGGTTGCTCGGCATCCCGGTCGTGGTGCTGATCTTCCTGGCCATCGCGCTCATCGGCCATTTCGTGCTGTCCAGGTCCTTCTGGGGACGCTGGACATTGGCGACCGGCGGCAATTACAGCGCGGCCGAAGCCAGCGCCGTCCCCGTCAAGGCCGTCAAGGCCGGAGCCTTCGTGATTACCGCGCTCGCGTCCGGCATCAGCGGCGGCCTGCTCGGGCTGACGCTGCAGAGCGCACGGCCGCTGATCGGCTCCGGCTACGAATTCAGCGCCATCACCGCGGTCGTCGTCGGCGGCGTCTCTATCATCGGCGGCTTCGGCTCGGTGCCGAGAGCCGTCGCCGGCCTAGTCTTCGTGCAGCTCCTCACCAACGTCATGGTGCTGCAAGGGGTGCGCACGCCGGTCCAGGGCTTCGTGTTGGGCATCCTGATCGTCGGCGCCGTCGGCATGGACGCCGCGCTGCGCAAGCGGGGAGTGGCGTGATGCGCCTCCTGGTCCTTGCCTCGCAATATCGCGTCCTCATCATCCTCGGTCTGACGCTTGTCGTCTCGGCGTTGGTCGTGCCTGGCTATCTGGCGCCGTCGACGCTCGGCCTCGGCCTCGACAGGGCCGCGACCATCGGCCTGATCGCCATCGGCCTGACCGTGCTTTTGATCGCCGGTCAGATCGATCTCTCCGGCGGTGCGGTATTCGCGCTGGCCGGCATCGTCTCGGTCATCCTGCAGCGCGAGATCGGCATCCTGCCCGCGGCGGTCGTCGGCATTCTTGTCGGCGCCGTCGCCGGCGCGATCAATGGCGCCCTGGTCGTCGGACTGAAGGTCAATTCGCTGGTGCTGACGCTGGCCACGATGCTGATCTTCCGCTCGCTCGCGCACTGGATCACCAAAAGCCAGCCGGTGACCGGCACCGACATCATGCTGTCGCTGGCGCTGGCCAAGACCTATCTCGAGATATTCACCATCCGCAGCGCGCTGTTCATCGTGCTGATCGTGCTGCTGCATGTCTGGCTGACGCGCACCATCCCGGGCCGCAACGTCTTTGCCGTCGGCTCCAATCCGGCCGCCGCCAAGGAAAGCGGCATTGCCTCGGACCGCATCGTCTTTCTCGGCTTCGTCCTCGCAGGCACGCTGGCCGGCCTTGCGGGCGTCCTCCAGAGCCTCGTCACCAACACCGGCTCGCCCGTCTTCGGCTCGGAACTGACGGTCGCCGTCATTGCCGCCGTCGTCGTCGGCGGAACCCGCCTCGAAGGCGGCAGGGGATCCGCGCTCGGCACGCTGGGCGGCGTGCTGACGATCGGCTCGCTGACCATCGCGATGGAGTTCCAGTCCATACCCGCATACGTCCAGCAGGTCGTGTCCGGGCTGATCCTGATCCTGCTCGTCGTGCTCGATCGGGCCGTTACCACCAAGGGGAGGGCTCCGGGCACGCGCCCGGCGCTCGTTCGCGACAATCCAATCACTCAAGGAGAAAACGTATGATTGGGAGGAAACTTATGATTGGCAAGAAAAGCATGCTCCAACTCGCCGCCGTGGCGCTCCTGGCCTCGACCGGATGGGCAAGCGCCAAGACCGTCTGCTACGTGACGGCGGCGGATTCGCATGCCTATGCGACGCCGGCCAACAAGGCGCTCGAGGCCCGCGCCAAGGAGCTTGGCGTCGAGATACTCAGCCTCAGCCAGGACTTCGACGTGCAGAAGGGCACCGAGCAGCTCAACACCTGCGTGGCGCGCAAGGTCGATGGCATCATCCTGTGGCCGCTCGATCCGCAGGCCTATATTCCGGGCCTTGCCCGCGCGCAGCAGGCGAACATCCCGGCGATCCTCATCAACTCGCCGATGAGCGACGACGCCAAGCCCTTCATAAAGTCCTTCACGGGACCGGACGTCTACGAGGAAGGCAAGCTGGCCGCGGATTCGCTGAGCAAGGCACTGGGCGGCAAGGGCTCGGTGGTCATCATCGCCGGCCAGGCCGGCAACGGCACCACCATCGGCCGCGTCAACGGGTTCACCGACCGGCTCAAGGAAACGAACGCCGATATCAAGGTGCTCGACACCGTCAACGCCGACTTCGACCAGCAGAAGGCGCTGGTCGTCAGCCGCGACCTGATCACCCGCTTCGGCGACCAGATCACCGGCGTCTACGCCAATGACGACACCATGGCGCGCGGCTTCATCGACGCCTGGAAGGAAGCCAATCCGTCCAAGCCGACGCCACCGATCGTCGGCATCAACGGCCAGAAGGACGCGTTCGAATCGATCAAGAGCGGCGAGATGTACTCGACCATCGTGCAGTCGCCGGTCGAGGACGGCCGCCTGGCGATCAACACCATGGCGGAGATCATCGACGGCAAGGAGGTCAAGGACAGGCTGCCGATCCCGCTGACGGTCGTCACCAAGGACAATGTCGGCTCGGTCGAACCGGCGTTCTGATCACATGGCCGGCCTGGTTTATCCGGGCCGGCCGATCCCCTATCCCAGCCCGGCACCGGTCGGACGCCGCGCCAGGGCAATTACCGAACGGCCACGCCCAGCACCGAGACGCAGTCGCCCGCCTTGACCAGGCCGGGGAAGTGGCGTGCGGCGAGCAGCCCCGACATCCTGGCCGTGATCTCCTGCGGCGCCTGGCCAGTGCGGCCGACCGGATGGACGCGCGCGACCACCTGGCCCTCTTCCACGGGCTCGCCGAGATCGACCATGGTCTCGATCATCCCGTCCTCCTCGGCGAAGGCGAAGCAGTCGCCCGACGGCATGTCGAGCCACTGAGTTCTGCCCTTCTCGACCTCGCCCTCGACGATCCCGGCATGGCGCAGCACGTTGAGGATGCCGCGCCGGGCGATCCGCACCGTTTCGGCGCGAGAGGTTCCGCCGCCGCCAAGCTCGGTGGTGACGAAGACCTTGCCCATCTCCTCGGCGGCCGTGTCATACATGCCGACCGCGTCGATCTCGGTCATGCGCATCGAGAACGGCGCCGAGAAGGCTTCGACGGCGGCGAAAGCCTCTTTCTCCTGCGCCTTGTCGGGCAGCGTATGCGCGGCGCAGAACGGCACGAAGTCCAGCGTCTTGCCGCCGGAATGGAAGTCGAACACGATGTCCGCGCGCGGCAGCAATTCACGCTGGAAATAGTCGGCGATCTTCTCCGTCACCGTGCCGTCCGGCCGTCCAGGGAAAGAGCGGTTCATGTTGCCTTTGTCGATCGGCGAGGTGCGCGTGCCGGCACGGAAGGCCGGATAGTTCATCGCCGGCACGATGATGACCGTGCCGGAGACATTTTTCGGATCGAGCGTGCGGGCGAGATCGTAGAGCGCCAGCGGCCCCTCATACTCGTCGCCGTGATTGCCGCCGGTGAGCAGCGCCGTCGAGCCCTTGCCTCTGCGGACGACGCAGACCGGGATCATCACCGAGCCCCAGGCGGAATCGTCGCGGCTGTAGGGCAAGCGCAGGAAGCCGTGCTGGACGCCCTCGCGCTCGAAGTCGACGGTCGGCGTGATCGGCGATGGACGCAAAGCGGACATCGGCCTCAGTCCTTCACGAACAGCTTGCGCGGCACATTGGCCAGGCATTCGACGCCGGTGTCGGTGATCAGGATCGACTCGGTGATTTCCAGCCCCATCGTCTCCAGCCACAGCCCCGTCATGAAATGGAAGGTCATGCCGGGCCTGAGCTCGGTGCGGTCGCCGGGACGCAGGCTCATCGTGCGCTCGCCCCAGTCCGGCGGATAGGACAAGCCGATCGGGTAGCCGGTGCGGTTGTCCTTGACGATACCGTATTTCTTCAGGACGGCGAAGAAGGCATTGGCGATGTCCTCGCAAGTGTTGCCGGGCTTGGCGGCGGCCAGGCCTGCCTCCATGCCTTCCAGCGTCGCCTTCTCGGCGTCGAGGAAGGCCTGCGTCGGCTTGCCGAGGAATACGGTGCGCGACAGCGGGCAATGATAGCGGTTGTAGCAGCCGGCGATCTCGAAGAACGTGCCTTCGTTGACCTTCATCGGCTTGTCGTCCCAGGTGAGATGCGGCGCCGAGGCATCCGCGCCCGACGGCAGCAGCGGCACGATCGCCGGATAGTCGCCGCCGATACCGGCGACGCCGCGCGTGCCGGCATCGTATATCTCGGCGACCAGGTCGCATTTGCGCATGCCGACCTCTATCCTGTCGACGATGCGCCGGTGCATCGCCTCGACGATGCGGGCGGCGTTGCGCATGTACTCGATCTCGGTCGGGCTCTTCACGGCGCGCTGCCAGTTGACCAGCGCGGTGGCATCGGCGAAACGGGCATTGGGCAGGTGTTTCTGCAGCGAAGCGAACGCGGCGGCCGAAAACCAGTAATTGTCCATCTCGACGCCGATGGAGAGCTTGTCCCAGCCGCGCTCCGCAAGCACGCTGGCGAGGTAATCCATCGGGTGCCGCTCGGTCGACTGCACATAATGATCGGCGTAGCCGATGATGTTGTCATGCGCGAGATAGGCGGTGCGCTTTGCGCCGTTGGCGTCCTGGCCGCGTCCGTACCAGACCGGCTCGCCCGAAGGCGGCACGATGACCGCCTGATGCACATAGAAGGACCAGCCGTCATAGCCGGTCAGCCAGGCCATGTTGGAGGGATCGCTGACGATCAGCAGATCGACGCCCTTGGCCTCCATGGCCTTCCGCGTCTTGGCGAGGCGCTCCGCATATTCGCCGCGCGAGAATTTCAAATTTGGTTGCATTGTTCTTGGTCCTCGTTTGTTGGGCCTTGCGGCCGGCACTAGCTCTCGAAAATCGTTCCGGCATTCGTCGCCCGCGCGCGGTCGCGGGTAAGCGTGGCGATCGCGGTGTCCTGCACGCCGGTGCCGGTGAGGTCGGCGATGGTGATGTCGCTCGCCGAGCGCCGGCCGTGCTTTTTGCCGGCGATGATCTGGCCAAGCTCGGTAACCTCGGCGTCGGCGGCCATTACGCCTGCGTCGATGGCATGATGAAGCTCGCCCAGACGCCGCGTCTGCTTGGCGCTGTCGGCGACATAGAGGTCGGCCATGCGCAGGATCGCCGGCGCGATCTCGTTCTTGTGCTCGGCATCCGAGCCCATGGCGGTGATATGCTGGCCGGCCGAGCCGAAACCTGCCTTGATCAGCGGTTCGGTCGAAGGGGTCGTGGTGACGATGATGTCGGCGCCGGCTGCCGCATTCGCCGCATCCGGCTCGGCCCGCACGACGATACCGAGCTTCTCGCGCAGGCGGGCGGCTGTGGCCTCCGCCTTGGCGGCGTCGCGCGCCCAGATCCGCGCTTCCTCGATCGGCCGCACGAGGCGCAACGCCTCGAGCTGCAGCCCGGCCTGCACGCCGGCGCGGTCGCGGCCAGGCATCTGTCGCGCGAAGATTCCAAGGTAGCGGCGATCTTCGGCGCCGGCGGCCGCCGTGCGGATA
>NZ_RZTO01000069.1:0-13215 GCF_003997225.1 Mesorhizobium sp. M2C.T.Ca.TU.002.02.1.1 | reverse complement strand
GCTGAAGCCTGGCGCGCTGCCCGGCGGCTCCATCACCTGGGTGGCCAGTTGCGGCTCGATGCGGGCGGGCGGATCGGCTCTTACCGCGCCGGGCAGCGCGCCAGGCTTCAGCGAGCCACGCTTTGGCGGCAGGCGTTCCGCCCTCTTCGGCGGCGCGACCAGCTCCTCGATGCGGCGGCCGGACTTCACGCTCTCCGGCCGTGCCTCGAGGATGTCGAGCTTGGTGTCGGAAGCGAGGTCGCGCTCCTTGAACAAGAGCCAGTTCTTCTTGTTCTCGTCCTCGCCGGGCTTCGGCTTCAGCCGGGTCAGCATCCAGCCGCCATTGAGTTTTTGCCCGGCCAGCCGGAACTTGAAGGCGCCGGTCCTGAGGCTTTTCTCGACATCCTCCATCGGCGCCCATGTGCCGGTATCCCAGACGATCATAGGCCCGCCGCCATATTCGCCTTCGGGGATGACGCCTTCGAAGTCGATATATTCGATCGGATGGTCCTCGGTCTCGACGGCAAGCCGCTTGTCGGCCGGGTTGAGCGAGGGCCCGCGCGGGACGGCCCAGCTTTTGAGAACGCCGCCGACTTCGAGGCGAAGATCATAGTGGTCGGCGGTAGCGTGGTGCTTGTGCACGACGAAGCGGTTGGAGGCCTCGCCGGCCATGCTGCCCGCGGGTTCGGGGGTGCGGGAGAATTCGCGCTTGGCGCGGTAGGGTTTGAGGTTGGCGGGCATGGGTCAGACTGCTGTAGCGGCAAGCTCGTCTTGCCGAGGTCGCGTTCCGTCACGTCCCGCCAGCATTTCGGATTTTCCTACATCGCCGCGGAGCAAGGGAAAGAGATCAATCGTCGATCGCCGGCGTCAATTCGAGCTCGGCGGGCGACAACCCTTGCCGCAGCTGGCTCAGCCGGAACTCGTCGACCCAGTAGGCCTCGCCGTCGACCAGCACGCGGGCGCTGTAGGAGCCGCCGGAAAAGCGCTGCGCGGTGACATAGACCTTGTGGCGTTCGAGTGCGGTCTTCACCGCGGCGCGGCGGGATTTTTCTCTGGCGACGGGACTGGCCATGACCTCACTCGAACACGCTGCCGCCAAAGATGCGGCTAGCCGTAAGCATGGCGGAGAGCGGAATGTGAGTCAATTTGTCGGCCAAAGCCGCCGCTCAGTCACCCGAGCGCAGCCGCCGCCAGCGCTGCATGAATTCCTGCGCAAGTTTGAACAGGCGCGGGTTGTCACGCACGAAGGCGACGCCCTGGCCGCGATATTTGATGGCCTGGCTCACCGCCACGCCCTTCAGCGTGATGCCGTAGCAAAGCTCGGACAGAACCGACTTCACCGCGCCCATATGTTCCTTGTAGCTCTGGTTGCCGACGGACAGGTCGAAATAGTCAAAACCGGCGCCTCGCCCCCATTTGATCAGCTCGCCCATGATGCAAAGCCCGGGCGAAACGTTGGGCACCGCGGCCTGGTCGATCGCAATCAGCAGCGCGTGCAAGGTGCCCAGATGGACCGCCAGGTACTGGACCGCGACCATCACGTTGCCTGCGCGCAGGCCGAAGATCCTCACCGAGCCGTCCGTCAGGCCGCGATGCGCAGCCTTGCGGTAGAAATCGATGACCGGCGGCCGCGCCAGCAGATCGAACCGGCCTAGTTCGCGAAAACGGCTGAGCCGCATTTGGACCAGCTTGCCGAAAATCGAGTCCACCAGGGCCGGCGTGTCGGCTTCCACCAGGGCCAGGCCACCATTGCGATCGAGCCGGCGCAGGTCCTTGTTGAGCGCTTTGACGAAGGACGGGCGGCAGATGCGCTTGACGACGGTTTCGGCGTCGCCATCCATGGCGATGCCGTAGTGCGAGTGGATGGAGTCGCGCGCCGGCGAAAGCAGCGCCAGCGGATTGGCGACGCCGCCGACCTCTTTCGGGATGCCGACGATGTGGATGCGGTCGACCGGCGGCAGCACGGACAGCACCGCCGCCCACGCGGCCTCGGCGGATTGCCTGGTCCAGGGCGTCGCGTCGGCGAGCAAAGGTGCCGCATAGTCGCACACTCCGCAGCTCAGCCATTCGATCACCCAATGGTGGAATGCGCGGCGCCGCATCAGCGGCACAAGCATCCTCGGCTCGCCCGTGCCTGCGTCCCTCACCTCGACGATCGCAAGGTCGGCTTTTTGCGGCAGGAGCCCTTCAACGATCCCCTCGGCCCAGGCGAAATGCTGGTGGCCGGTGCACACACCCGTCGCCTCGAGACGCTGCCAGAGCGGTTTGACCGCCTCGAGGCTGGTGTGCAACTGCGCCACGTAAGCGCCGCTGGCCGCGCCGGCGGCGTGCGGCGCGGCCTCGCCGTCGGCCAGGCCGGTCGTCATCGCGGCCATCGGCATTGCCTGGCTTGCCACATCATTCTCCTATCGTCTCTGCACGGCGAGCGTCGCCGCGCGGCGCCAGGCTCCGACCATCGTGGGGCGCTGCTCGCTCGGGTGCTTGAGGTTCCACATGCGGTTGGCCGCGAAATACCATGAGGCCACGAGCACGAAGATCTCGGACACCGCAGCGCCGGCCAGCGACCATGTCGACGGCGCGACGGCCAACAGGGCGCCGATCGTCGCGAGCCCGACAATCGCGCCGGCCATGGTGATGAAGGCGACGATGCGGAAATCGCCGACGATCTCGAGGACCACGCGCGGCATCACATAGGCCATGATCGGCACGAAGTTGGCGATGGCGAAAATCCCGATCAGGCCGACCGAGGCATGCTGGAGGACCTGGGATTTGATCATCGGCAGAACGAACAGGACGCCGCAGCCATAGGCCAGGCTGCCGACACCCATGACGAGCGCCCAGATCTTGGCCTGAGCCCATACGCGGTCGAACTCCTTGTTGCGCACCAGCTTTGCAAGTTCCGGCTGCAGCATGTTCGAGAAAGCGAGGCTGGAGATGCGCAGGGGCGCAAACAGCACCAGCACCGCCGCCAGCGGGGCGTAGGCGGCGGGCCCGGCGATGCCCGCGACCAGAAGCGCCAGGGATTGCCCCTGGATGTTGGTGGTGGTGGCGCTGAACCCCGACCAGCAAAGCTGCCGCCAGAGCTTGGCATAGCGCCGCCAGGTCGGCGCGCGGAAGGAGATGCGCAGCCTGCGGCGCGCCAGTCTCACCAGCACGGCGATGCCGACGACATTGGCCGCGGCAAGCGCATAGAAGGTGGCCTGAAGCGCATCCGCGAAGAACCAGATCGCCGCCCCCGCGAGGACTGTGCCCGCGATGGTGAACACGGCGTCGCTGATGGAGACCACGAGTTGCATGCGGCGCGCGAAGAATGCCGTGCGCATATGGCTGCGCAGCGACCAGGCGCAGACGAAGCAGGCGGCGCCGATACCGCTCGGGTCGCCCAGGACGCGCATCAGCAATCCCGTGCCCAGCCCCATCAGCAGCGCCACGACCAGCGCCGCCGATCCGAAGGTCACGTCATAGGCGTCGACGCCGGCGCTGTTGGCGCTCTTGCTCATCCAAATGGTGGCCGGTACGGCGGTGAGCGAGCGGATGTAGGACAAGCCGACGCCGCCCATCACCATGGCCAGGGCGAAGAGGCCGTAGCCTTCGGCCGACAGAAGATGCAGCAGCGCGATGTTGAGGGCGAAATGGAAGCCGCTCTGCATCGCCTCGCCGCCGACCATCAGCATGAGGCGCCGCACCAGATGAGCCGGGAAGGTGAACTTCACGGGCTCGTCTCCGCCTCGCGGGCAATGTGCGCCCGCCCCTGCCGCGGCGTTGCCGCCTTCAGCTTGTCGGCCACGATCGCCACGATCGCTGCGGCGGCGATATGTTCGCTGAACACCGCCTCGTAGCGTGCCCGGCCGGCAGCGGCGAAACCGCGCCAGAGGTCCGGCCGCAGGATGATCTCGCCGAGCTTGGCTGCAAGGGCTGCGGCATTGCCCGGCGGCACATGCCAGCCGGTTTCGCCGTCCGCCACCACTTCCACCAGCCCGCCGATCGCCGACACCAGCGGCGGCCGTCCCCAGCCCATCGCCTCGATGGCGACGCGGCCAAGCGATTCCGGGCGGCGCGACGGCACCGCCACAATGTCTGCCCAGCGATAGTGGTCGGCGGGGTCGGAGACGAAAGGCAGCACCTCGACATGCCCGGTCAATCCCATGCGCCCGACCAGCTCGGCCAAGGCCTTTTCGCGCTCGACGCTTTCGAAGGCGCCGCCGACGAGGCGGACCTCGACGCGGTCGCGCAACTCCGTGGGGAGCGAGGCTACGGCTTCAAGCAGCACCTCCTGCCCCTTGATGCGGTTGACACGCCCAAGCAGCAGGATCTTGAGGGGCCGGTTGCCGTCATAGGTCATCGGCAGGGCGGCGGCCGGACCGGCGACACCGTTATAGACGACGTGCGTGCGCCTTCCCTTGGCGTCGATGGCGGGTGGGTCGCCGAAGGTGGCGCGCGTGGCGCGCGAGTTGAAGATCAGGTCGGCCTTGCTCCAGCGCATCAAGGCGACAAGCACCTTGCGCAGGATGCCCTCGGGAATCTCGTGGATGTGCAGCAGCGCCTTGCGAGGCAAAAGCCGCGCTGCCAGCGCATAATCGGCAATGATCGACGTGTTGATATAGGTCAGGTCGCTGCCCCGCATGCGCCGCCAGGCGCGCCAGAGCGCCGCCGGCAGCCGCGCCATCTCGACGGTGGCGAGCCTGAACATCGCCTGGCGCCTCAGCACCCACAGCGGTTCGAACACGATACGGCTGGCATGCGGCTTGAGGATCTCGACAATCGGTCCCTCGCGCGGCAGCACGACCTCGATCTCGGCGGCCGGAAACGCCGCGCGCAACGCAGCCACGCTCTCCGCGAAGCTGCGATCCGAACCATAGAGCTCATAGCCCTGATGAACGCAGGCAATGCGCATCACTCTCTTTCCACCTTGCACCCCGGGTCCGCTCAGCACCGGACCCTTCAAGCGCGGAAGAACTTCATGCCAAATCCGCACGCCGCTCTACCCAGCGGTGGCCACTGCAGGCCCTGGAGCAAGGATCGTGCCGGGTTCCTGAACGCCCTGCCGCGACCCCGGAACCCGGCCGTGCCCCGTATCGGTACAGATACGTCGCGAAAGTTGACCGATAATGAAGCAAGCCATGCCTTCTGAAGAGAAATTTTACACCTTCATGCGAGTGTTCGCCCCGGGGGTACCCCTGGCACGGAAGTTGCTGGGCGGTCATTGACATAACGCAACCATGACCGGACCCCGGGGAATCCTTCATTTTGAAACCGGAACGACCTTCCAACCCGATCGAAAAGCCTTCGATCCTGATCCTGGGGACACGCGGCATTCCGGCTTCTCACGGCGGCTTCGAGACCTTCGCCGAGCGGCTGGCGCTTTTCCTGGCCGGACGCGGCTGGAAGGTCGGCGTCTACTGCCAGAAGGAGGTCGAGCGCGGTGGCCAGAGAGTGACGAGCGAGACCTGGCGCGGCATCGAGCTCATCACCATCGAGGTCGCCTCCAAGGGGCCGCGCGCGACGCTGGAATTCGACTGGCAATGCGTGCTCGACGCCGCCAGACGGCCGGGCGTGTGCCTGGTGCTCGGCTATAATGGCGCGGTTTTCCTGACCTGGCTCAGGCTCATGCGGCGCAAGATCATCACCAACATGGACGGCATCGAATGGCGGCGGCCAAAATGGGGGCCGGCGGCGCGCAGTTGGTTCTGGCTCAACGAATGGATCGGCGCCTGGCTCTCGCACCGGCTTGTGGCCGACCACCCGGCGATCGCCGATCACCTGGCGACAAGGCGGCCGCGCAGCGCCATCGCCACGATCGCTTATGGCGCGGACCCGGTGACTTCGGCGCCGGAGGAACCCATTCGCGCGCTCGGGCTCGAGCCCGGCAAATATCTGGTCTCGATCGCGCGGATCGAACCCGACAACAACATCCTGCCCATCATCGAAGCCTTCCGCCGCCGCGACCGCGGCGACATGAAGCTGGTGGTGCTGGGTACCCTCAACGACGAGATCCCCTATCATCGCGCGGTGCGCGAGGCGGCAGGTTCGGTGGTGATGCTGCCGGGCGCGATCTACGACCAGGCGGCGGTGAAGGCGCTGCGCTACCATGCGCGCGCCTATATGCACGGCCACACGGTGGGCGGCACCAACCCCTCGCTGGTCGAGGCGCTGGCCGCCGGCAACATGGTGATCGCGCATGACAACCGCTACAACCGCTGGGTCGCCGGTGATGCGGCAATCTATTTCAACGACACGGACAGCCTGAGCCAACGGATCGACGAGGCACTGGTCGACGATGCGCTGGTGGCGCGTTGCAGCAAGGCGGCGCGGACTCGCGCCCGCGAGGCCTTCCGCTGGGAAGACGTGCTCGCCGCCTATGAGAAGGAAGCGCTGCGGCAGCTCGGCGTTGCCACCGCCGCGCCGGCGAAAGCCGACCGCGCCAGGCACGCATGACCGGCTGGTCGCGCCGGCGGATCCTCGGCGCGGCGCTGGCCGCTGCGGCATCACCTCTGACGGCGGCGGTCCCGCCGCCGATCTCCCAGGCAAACGCCGCGACCGGCGAATGGCCTTTCAGGCGCGGCGTCAACACCTGGCCGTGGTTCGCGCTGACGCGCGAATATCCCGCGCCGCGCACCGACTATGACTGGCCGCCCTTCCAGTCGCAGCGGCCGGTGCCGACGCAGGCAGACCTTGTTCGGCTGCGCGCCAGCGGGCTCGATTTCATCCGCCTGCCTGTCGATCCCGGCCCGTTCCTTGCCGCCGATGCGGGCCGGCGCGCCGAACTGATGGACATGCTCGACGCAGCGGTCGATGCGGCTCGAGCTGCCGGTCTGGGCGTCATTGTCAATGTGCAGGCCAATGGCGCCACGCATTACTGGAATCCCGAGCGACTGTATTCCAGCACCGCGGCGCCGGAATTCGAATCCTATCGGGCGCTGGTGAGCGAAATCGCCGAGAGACTGCAGGGCAAGACGTCCGGCATGGTGGCGCTGGAGCCTGTCAACGAGCCGCCGCAGGACTGCTCCTCCGAGGCATGGCCGGCCGTGCAGGCCTCGCTGCTGACGGCCGCCAGGGTTGTGGGACCGAGCGTGCCGCTCGTCGTCACCGGCGGATGCGGCTCGATGGTGCGCGGACTGACCGCGCTCGATCCAGCGCCGCTGGCGGATTTCGAGCCGATCCTGTTCACCTTCCATTTCTACGAGCCCTATCTGTTCAGCCATCAGGGCGCGCCATGGATGCGCGAGCCGGTCTACCGCGCGCTGAACAACGTGCCGTGGCCGGCCTCCGCCGGGACGCTGGAAAGGACGCTGGCCTCGGTCAGGGCAAGGATGGCACAGGATTCCGAAAGGTCCGAGGAGGCCAAGAAAGTCGCCTACGAGGAGACCGAAAAGGTGCTCAAGGTCTATTTCGATGCGCAGCCCGACCGCCGCTTCATCGACGGCTATCTCAAGCAGGTGAGCGACTGGGCTGAGACCCATGGCATAGCGCGCGAGCGCATCATCATGGGCGAGTTCGGCGCGCTGCGCACCGATGCCCGCTACACCGCAGCACCAAATCCCGACCGCGCCCGCTACATCGCCGATGTCCGGCAAAGTGCGGAAGCCGCCGGCTTTCCCTGGGCATTCTGGGACCTGTTCGACGGCATGGGCATGATGGACGACACGACGCGCGCGCTCGACCCGGCGATGGTCGAGGCGCTCGGGCTGAGGATGCCGCGCGCTTGACTGGTTGAATCACCAAATCGCGCTAAGGGTGACGCGCAACAGGCCTCACCGGCCGATAAAGCGCCAGCGCGATCACCACGAATTTGGTCATCAGCGTCGTCTTGGAGGCGATGCTTTCGGAGGTGTTGAGCAGGATGAGCCAGCCCAGCATCGGCAGCCAGATGCCCGGATGGCAACGGCGCGCGACCTCGTGCATGAACAGCGCGAAGCCAAAGAAGATCAGGAGGGTAAAGAAGGCGCCCTGATAGAGCGTGAAACGCAGGATTGGGTTCTCGATTCCCTGCTCCAAACCGGTGATGCGGCGCATGCTGTCGAGCAGGTCGACATCGGGGCCGACGATCAGGTCTCGCAGCTCCAGATGCCTGAAGAGATCGAACATCTCGACGCGGGCATTGGCGCTGCCGCTGTCGGAGACGAAACGTTCCAGCAGCGCGTCGAAGAAGCCGTAATAGCCGGCAAGCGCGATCGCCAGCGGCAGCAGCGCGGCGAGCATGATCACCAGCGCGGCGCCCAGAAGGTTGACGCGTCCGGTTCTGAGCTGCGCCAGTCCCTGGATCAGCAGATAGACGCCGCCGAGCAGGATCGTCAGCACCATGCCCGAGCGGCCGCCGAAGGCGACCAGCGCGCAGAACTGCAGCCCGACAAGCGCCAGCCTGAGCGGCGTCGGCAGGGAGCGCGACCCCGACAGCAGCGACAGCACATAGATCGAGGTGACCGTGGCATTGGAGAGCGGATGCCCCTGCAGCGCCGTCGAGCGCAGATCGTTGACGAACACGGCGCCGTCGAACCTGTACGGGAACACCAGATGCTTGGTGCCGAACTCGAACAGCGCCATCAGCGCGTTCACCGTCATCACGGCATGGATGACGATCCGCAGTTGGGCAAAGGTCTTCTCGTCGTCCTCGCTGAGCAGCAGCACGACCAGCGCCGGGGCGACGAACGTGTCGATCATGCCGGCCATGCCGGGGCGCTGCCTGAGGATGACGACGAAGAGAAGCACCGTCGAAATCACCGCCATCAGCATCGTTGCCGGCCGCTTGTTGGTGACATGGACCACGTAGCCGACCGGATTGCCGAAGGTGCAGGAGCGCCAGACGAAGACGAGCACGAAGAGATAGGTGGACGGGTGGATCTTGCTCAGCGGGCTGCCCTGTAGGCCGTCGTAATTGTAGCCGGCCAGCCACAGCATGCCGCCCGAGATGGAAAACAGGAGCAGCACCCCGACGGTTATGCCGAGACGGGTCAGCGTGTCGACCGGGACAGTGCGCGGGCGCGCCATGCCATAGCCCGGAGCCAGGACAGGCCGCGCGGGACCCGCCAGGATCGAGGCCATGTCAGGCCGCCTCGTCGACCAGCATGGCGCCGGTCGGCAGCCGCCCCATGACAGAGACCGCTTCGGAGGTCGAGGCGACGTCGCGCATCGGCGTTGCGTTCAGCCTGGCCACGAGCAGGATCTCGTCGGCCATGGCGACCAGCGGCAGGACGTTGAGATCGTCGGCCAGGGCGCCGCCGTCGACGACGACGAGCTCGAAACTGTGGTTGGCCTCGGCCAGCATGCGGTGGGCGAAATAGAGCGCCTGGGCTTCCTGGAACACCGCGGTCGGCCGCCCTCTGCCAATCAGCGCCACCGAAGAGCCGGGCGCATAACGGCTGACCGCTTCGAGCGGATATTCGCCACGCAACACGTCGAGCACCCCGGGCTGCGGGTCCTTCTGGCCTTTGCCCGCATTGATGTCGATGAACAGCACGCGACGCCCTCTGGCCGCCGCGGCGTTGGCGAGCTGCCACGCAACCCTCGACCGCTGCGCCTTGTCCTCGGGCGGCGACGCCACCAGGATCGAAGGCACCAGCGGCCAGTCGGCCGGGCGCCTTGTGGCGGCGGCGATGCGCTGCAGCGCGAGCCCGGCCACGGCGTCGGTCTTCTGGGAGGCAGCGCCGGAGCGGCGCCGCCCCCTGCCCGGCAGCACGCCCAGCACCGGGGCCTCGATGGCCGACTGCATCTGGTTGGCGGACAGCACGGTCGGCGACAGATATTCGGCGATCAGCGCCATGCCGATGCCCAGCGCCAACCCTCCGAAGATGGCGCCGAAGACAAGCAGTCCTTTCGGCGGCCAGCTCTTCTTCAGCGCCGGCATGGCCTGCGAGATGATGCGGGCATTGGTGCTGTTGACGTTGGTCTGCTCGCGCGTTTCCTGGGCGCGCTGCAGGTAATTGGCGTAAACGGTGCGCACGGCATCGAGGTCGCGCTGCAGCTCGCGCAGCCTGACCGACGCCTGGTCGGTGTCGAGCGATTTGCCTTTCAGCGACGCCACCTTGGCCTCCAGTTCCTTCTGGTTGGCCAGAGCGCGCTGGTAGTCCGTCTCGGCGGCGGCGACCAGGCGGCCGAGCTCACGCGAAATCAGCTTGCGCAGATCGCTCAGCTGCTGCTGCGCGGAAATCATCGAGGGGTGGCGCGGCCCGAGCGCGGTGCCGAACTGGGAGATCTGATCGACGAGCGTTGCCTCCTGCGCCCTGAGGCTGGCAATCACCGGCGAGCGCATCGCCTCCGACGTCGCGTCCGGCGCGCTGCCCTGACGGCGCAGCTGGTCGACCTGCGCCTTGAGCTGCGCGGTGCGCGTCTGGGCGGCGGTCAATTGCGTGTTGAGGTCGGTCAGCTCCTGGTCGCTCACCAGATTGCCGGCCGCCATCACCATATTGTGCTCGGCCTTGTAGGACTCGACCGCGTTGGCGGCCTGCTCGACGCGCTTGCGCTGGTCCTCCAGCCGGGCGCTGATCGCGTCGGAGGCGTCGGCGGCGGCCTTCGAGCGCGCTTGCGCCTGGTCGTCGAGATAGGCCTGCGCAATGGCGTTGGCGAGCTCAGCCGCCAGATCGGCGCTCTTGGCGGTGATGATGATGTTGAGGACCAGCACCTTGTCGTCACGTTTCACCGCAAGGCGGCGGCGCAGCGAATCGAGCGTCTGCGCCGTCCTGTCGCCGTCGTCGGAGCCGAACAACATGCCGAGCCACCCGCCGAGCCCGCCCTGCCCGTTGAAGTCCGGGTTCTCGGTCAGGTTGGTCGCCTTGATGGCGCGCAGCAGCACACCGTTCGACTGGGCCACGCTGACCTGGCTTTCGACCTGGGTGATACCGCCATCGGGAGAAATGCGGCTCGGATTGACGTCGTTGGTGACGACCTGGAGGTCCTGCGGGTCGATGATGATCTGCGCCGTCGAGGAGTAGAGCGCCGGTGTCAGCATGGCGTAGACAAGCGTCAGCGCGGTGAGCAGCGCAGTGACGGCAAGGATCAGGAAGCGGCGCCGCAGCAGGATGCGGCCGAGATCGCCAAGCTCGACCGTGGCTTGCGCGGGCGCGGGCGCGTAATAGGCCGGCGCCGGCGCGACAGCCTCCGAAGCGTTCTGCTGAGGCACCATGAGCAGGGATGGTTGCAAAGGTCGCTCCGACAACGCTCCATCGGCCGGCACAGACGAGAAATGCGGCGTTGGCCTAGCTATTCCCGGCAACGATTAAAACACTGTTAATTATGTTCATAAATTGGTGCCGCGCTGGCACGAAGTTTGCACCTACGCAGTAGAATTTAAGTGCAGCCCAAAGTTGGAGACATCGTGCGCATGCGGCGGAAACTTGACCTGGCCAGCCGGGCCGCCGGGGCCGGATATGAGTCGCGTAGGGATCGGCCATGCGCCTGACGCTGCGCCTCAACGGCGATTGCGTGCGCGCTTTCCATGTGGCGCTGGCCAAACGGCTGTCGCGGCTGCCCGGCGTGGAGCTTGCCGTAGATGCCCGTCCGGCGCCCGGCGGTGTGCCGCGCAGCGCCGAAGCGCTGTTCCAGCTTGAAACGCTCATCCATCGCCTGCCCGCCAATGGGACGGCAAAGCGTGTGTCACTTTCGACACTGGCCAGCCATGCGAGACCATCGGCGCCCGCCGATCTCACGATCGATCTCGTCGGCGATGTCGAGCCGCAGGGCCGACGGGTCTGGCGCCTTGCCTATGACGGCGTCTGCGGCGAGGAGGCCCTGCTGGCGCTGATCCTTGCCGGCCGCACGCCGCTCGTGCGCCTGGAACAGAACGGCGCGACGGTCGCCGAGGGACGGCTCGGCACCGAATATCACGGCATTGCGCTGGCTTCCTTCCAGGACATGCTGGCGCGCACCGCCAGCCTGATCGTCGCGGCGGTCAACGGCGCCGGGCGCTCGCCGCTTCCGGTGCTGCCCGAACCGTCATGCGAAGCGTCGGCCACGGCCTTGCCGTCGGCCACGAAGCTCGGCGTGCGTGCGGCCAAGGCAACGGCGCGCCGCATCGTCCAGCAGATCTATCACCTATGCTACAACGCCCCGCATTGGCGGGTCGGCTGGCGCGAGACCGGAGGCAAGGACCTCTACGAGCTGCGCGCCCATCCGCAATCGGGCTGGCGCGATCTGCCCGACGACGGCAGCCGCTTCTATGCCGACCCGTTTCCCGTGCTCCATCGCGGCCAGGTGACGCTGTTCGTCGAGGATTATATCCATCGCATAGGCAAGGCGATCCTGTCGGCGGTGGCTTTCGGGCCGAACGGACCGGCAGGCACCCCGAAGCCCGTGCTGGAACTGCCCTACCACCTCTCCTACCCCTTCGTGTTCGAGCGCGACGGCGAAATGTAGATGGTGCCGGAAAGTGGCGCCAACCGGACCGTCGATCTCTACCGCGCCACCGCGTTCCCGGGCGGCTGGGTCAAGGAAGCGACGCTGCTGTCGGACATCGTCGCCAGCGACGCCACGCTCACCGAGCATGGCGGGCGCTGGTGGATGTTCGCCACCGTGCGCGACGACGGCGGCGCCTTCTCGGATCAGCTGCATCTGTGGTCGGCGCCGGATTTCCGCGGGCCGTGGACGCCGCATCCGAAGAACCCGCTGCTGATCGACATCGCCTCGGCGCGTCCGGCGGGCCGCATGGTGAGCCGTGGCGGCCAGCTCCTGCGTCCGGTGCAGGACTGCCGCAGGAGCTATGGCGCCGCGCTCGGCATCGCGCGCGTCACGCAGCTTGACGACAGTGGCTTCGAGCAGATCGTCGAAACGATCCTCAATCCCGGCGCCGGCTGGGCCGGACGCAAGCTGCATACGCTCAACGAAGCGGGCGGACTGGAATTCATCGATGGCTCGGCAATGGCGCCGCGTTGGAAGCAGGCCAGGAACGGCACCACCCAGGGCGATGGGAATTAACCTAACTTTTCATTGCTACCCGCCTCGCCCTTGGGTTGCTTGAGATTGTCTTGACCGCCACGGATATTTGCCCCCGTGAGTTTGGAGAACGGAATGAGCACCGAACAGGGGCGCGAAACACCTGCCGCGCCGACCGACCGGGCCGAGGTCGATGTGGCAATCGTCGGCGCGGGACTCGCCGGAACCATTCTGGCGACAACGCTCGCCAAGGCCGGCCGCAAGGTGGCGCTGGTCGACCCGCATCGCATCCATCACGACGAATTCCGGGCCGAGAAAACCCGCTCGGAGCAGATGGGGCTGTTCGAGAAGCTCGGGCTCGGCCCGGTTTTCAGG
>NZ_RZTO01000699.1:0-3325 GCF_003997225.1 Mesorhizobium sp. M2C.T.Ca.TU.002.02.1.1 | reverse complement strand
GTCGGCGATCAGCCCGTTCTTCTTGTCGAGGAACAGGATGCGGAACTGCTCGCGGTTCTCGAAGGCCATGGCCGAGCGACAATAGTCGAGCAACTGCGTCCAGTTGGACAGGACTTCGCGGCCGCGCACCTCGCCGCGCGCCATGCGCTGGGCCGTGGCGGCGATCACCTTGAGATCGGTCGCGACGGTCGGTCCGATGCCTTTGATTTCTTCAAGCAGGGATGCCTGCGCGCCGAGCACCTCGGCCAGCGAGCCGAAGCGGGCGATCAGCGCCTTGGCGATCGGCTTGGTGTCGACGCGCGGGATCAGCCGGAACAGCAGCAGCTCGAGCAGCTCATAGTCGGGCAGGGCATCCGGTCCGCCGGCGACAAAGCGTTCGCGCAGGCGGTCGCGATGGCCGTGATAATGGGGCTTTTCCGCCGCCGCGGCCTTTTTCAGCGCTGTCTTGGGCGGTTCGATCCAGCTTTCGGAAAAGAACGCCCGCTCGTCCTCGGCTTTGCCCATATTCGCCCGCCCCCCTCAGGCTCAGGTCGAAGTTCTAGGCCGGCAGGCCGGGGCGGTCGAGCTTTTTCGGCGACAGCGTGAAGATCTCGCAGCCGGTGTCGGTGACGCCGATCGTGTGCTCGTACTGCGCCGACAGCGAGCGGTCGCGCGTGACCGCGGTCCAGCCGTCCGACAGCACCTTCACATGCGGCCGGCCGAGATTGATCATCGGCTCGACGGTGAAGATCATGCCGGGTCGCATCTCGACGCCTTCATTGACGGTGCCGTAATGCAAGATGTTCGGCGCGTCGTGGAAAAGCTGGCCGACGCCGTGGCCGCAGAAATCGCGCACCACCGAGCAGCGCTCAGCCTCGGCATAGGTCTGGATCGCGGCGCCGATGGCGCCGGTGCGGGCGCCGGGCTTGATCGCGGCGATGCCGCGCATCAGGCACTCGTAGGTCACCTCAAGCAAGCGCTCGGCGGCGCGCTTGATAGTGCCCACCGGATACATGCGCGAGGAATCGCCATGCCAGCCGTCGAGGATGTAGGTGACGTCGATGTTGACGATGTCGCCTTCCTTCAGCGGCTTATTGTCGGGAATGCCGTGGCAGACGACATGGTTGATCGAGGTGCAGGACGATTTGGTATAGCCGCGATAATTGAGCGTCGCCGGCAGCGCACCGTGGTCCATGCCGAATTCGAAGACGAAGCGGTCGATCGTTTCCGTCGTCACGCCGGGCTTCACCATCGGCACGAGCTCGTCCAGGCAGCGCGCGGTGAGGTCGCAGGCCTTGCGCATGCCGGCAAAACCTTCCTCGCCATAGAGGCGGATCTGGCCGGTATTTCTAAGGGGGGCCGTGGAGGCGTCGAGATAGGTTACCATTTTTGTCCGTTTGCCGGCGTTGGCTCCAAAAAGGCCGAACGCGAAAGTCTGCCCCAGATTTGGCACCGGAAGCCGCAAGGTTCAAGGACGAAGTGCGGTTGCGGCGTCCATTGCGGCTTTCCTTCGGCAGTTCCATGGGTTAGGCCGGGTCTGTTATCCGGAGATTGCCTTGACGGCACCTAAACGCGAAAGATCGACGCTGCTGCCGGCCAGGACCGCTTTTGCGGGCCTGATGGCGCTGCTGATGCTCGCGCTGCTGGGCTTTGCACAGGCCGGCATCTCCGCATCGGCCGTCTCGCTCCAAGGCGGTTCCAGCGTCAGCGCCACCCGCCAGGGCGCCCCGATCGCGCTGCTCAGAACCACCGGCAAGGCGCAGGCGCTTGAGGTTCGGGCCAGCCGGCCGCTGCCGGCAAAACCCGTCGGCGGCAACCCCGGCGCGCTTGCGCCCGCAGCCGATTTTCTGGTCGTCGCACAGGGGTTGTCAGCCGAGATGGGCGTCACGCCCGCGGCGGGAAGCGCGACGCCTTCGCGCACCAACCAGCCCCGCGCGCCGCCCGCTGCATAAAGCCTTAGCCGCAAGGCGCGGCACTCAAATCAAAAACATTTCTTCGCGTCGCGACCCGGCGACGGCCGCGGGCCGTCCGCCGGTCGCGTGCGCGTCAGTTCGGATTCCGTTCAATGCAACGCATCAAGACATTCAAGACACTTACCCGCGCCGCCGCCGCGGCCTCTTTTCTGGCAATCCAGGCGGTGATCTGCATCGGTACCGTATACTGGGCCGTTGCCGCCACCCTTCGGATGGAGGGAACGGCGGCGATGGTGCTCGCGGCCATCTTCGCGCTGCCGTCCGCCTATCTGCTGATGGTGGTTATCCGCATGGCCTATGACGCAGAGACAGACCCGGCCAACCAGTAGCGCCGACGATATGGAACAAGAGCAGGGCGGCGCGGGTTGCGTCGCCCTGTCACATAATGGTTATCCTGCGGCCTTAGTCAGGTTTTCCAGCCCCGGCGCCTGCCGGACTTCCTCAGCTTGATCAAGAACAGGTATTCCCATGCGCCAGATCGTCCTCGCCGCCGCCCTCTTGCTGGCAACCACCGTGGCGAGCGCCGCCGACAGCACGCTGGTGCTCTATACCAGCCAGCCGAACACCGACGCCCAGCAGACGGTCGACGCCTTCATGGCCAAGAACCCGGGCATCAAGGTCGACTGGGTACGCGACGGCACGCCGAAGATCCTGGCGAAGCTGCGTGCCGAGATCGAGGCCGGCCAGCCGCAGGCCGACGTGCTCCTGATCGCCGATGTCGTGACCATGGAGGGTCTCAAGAAGGAAGGCCGCCTGCTTGCCTATCCGGAGGCCAAGGTCGACGGCCTCGACGCCGCGCTCTACGACAAGGACAAGAGCTATTTCTCGACCAAGCTGATCACCACCGGCATCGTCTACAACACCAAGGCGCCTTTCATCCCGACGAGCTGGGAAGATCTAAAAAAGCCGGAGGCCAAGGGCCTCATCGCGATGCCGAGCCCGCTGACCTCGGGCGCGGCGATGATCCACACGGTGACGCTCACCGGCAACCTGCCGGAGGGCTGGGACTATTATGGCGCGCTCGCCAAGAACGGCGCACAGGCGAGCGGCGGCAATGGCGACGTGCTCAAGGCCGTCAGCGGCGGCGACAAGCTGTTCGGCATGATCGTCGACTACATGCCGATCCGCGAGAAGGCCAAGGGCGCGCCTGTCGAGTTCGTGTTCCCGAAGGAAGGCGTGTCAGCCGTCACCGAGCCGGTCGCCATCCTCTCCACCGCCAAGAACAAGGACGCCGCCAAGGCCTTCGTCGATTTCCTCTTGTCGAAGGACGGACAGGAAGTGGCGGCCAAGATGGGCTACATCCCGGCGCGCGCCGATGTCGCGCTGCCGACCGGCTATCCGGACCGCGCCTCGATCAAGGTGCTGGATTATGA
>NZ_RZTO01000698.1:0-3327 GCF_003997225.1 Mesorhizobium sp. M2C.T.Ca.TU.002.02.1.1 | reverse complement strand
GAATATCGCGGCTATGACTCGGCCGGCGTCGCCACCATCGAGAGGGGCGAGCTTGGCCGGCGCCGTGCCGAAGGCAAGCTCATCAACCTCGAACGGCGGCTGAAGGACGAGCCGCTCGAGGGCACGATCGGCATCGGCCATACGCGCTGGGCAACGCATGGCGTTCCCAACGAGACCAACGCGCATCCGCATTTTTCCAACGGCGTCGCCATCGTCCACAACGGCATCATCGAGAATTTCGCAGAGCTGCGCGACGAACTTACCCGCGACGGTTACACGTTCTCCTCGCAGACCGACACCGAGGTCGTCGCGCATCTTGTGGCGCGCGAGCTCGCCAGGGGACTGCAGCCGGTGGAAGCCGCGCATGCGGCGCTGAAGCGGCTTTCCGGCGCCTTCGCGCTGGCGATCATGTTCAAGGGCGACGAGGACCTGATCGTCGGCGCCCGCAACGGTCCGCCTCTGGCCGTCGGCCATGGCGAGGGCGAGATGTTTTTGGGCTCCGACGCCATCGCGCTGGCGCCCTTCACCAACTCAATCACCTATCTCGAGGACGGCGACTGGGCCGTGGTGCGTCGCGAAAGCGTGACCATCTACGACATCGACGGCAACAAGGTCGACCGCAAGCGCCAGCAGTCGCTGTCGACCAGCTTCATGGTCGACAAGGGCAACCGCCGGCATTTCATGGAAAAGGAAATCCATGAGCAGCCCGAGGTGATCTCGCACACGCTGGCGCATTATGTGGATTTCGTTTCCGGCAAGTCGAAGCCGCTGGCACTCCCGTTCGACTTTGCCACGATCGGCCGCCTGGCGCTTTCGGCCTGCGGCACCGCCTATCTCGCCGGGCTGATTTCGAAATACTGGTTCGAGCGCTATGCGAGATTGCCGGTCGATATCGATGTCGCTTCGGAGTTCCGCTACCGCGAGATGCCGCTGTCGGCCAATGACGCGGCCTTCTTCATCTCGCAGTCGGGCGAGACCGCCGACACGCTGGCTTCGCTGCGCTATTGCCGCAAGGCCGGCATGAAGATCGGCGCCGTGGTCAATGTGCGCGAATCGACCATGGCGCGTGAATCCGACGTCGTGCTGCCGACGCTTGCCGGCCCGGAGATCGGCGTCGCCTCGACCAAGGCGTTTACGTGTCAGCTCTCCGTCCTGGCTGCCCTCGCGGTCCGGGCGGGCGTCGCGCGCGGCACCATCTCGCCGGATCAGGAAAAGCAGCTGGTACGCGAGCTTTCAGAAGCGCCGCGCTTCGCTACCCAGGTGCTGAAGCTCGACGAGCAGATCGAACGCATCTCGCGCGAGCTCTCGCGCTACAAGGACGTGCTCTATCTCGGCCGCGACACCAATTTCCCTCTGGCGATGGAAGGCGCGCTGAAGCTCAAGGAGATTTCCTATATCCATGCCGAGGGCTATGCGGGCGGCGAACTGAAGCACGGACCGATCGCGCTGATCGACGAGAACATGCCGGTGATCGTGATCGCGCCGCATGACCGCATCTTCGAAAAGACGGTGTCGAACATGCAGGAAGTGGCGGCGCGCGGCGGCAAGATCATCCTGATCACCGACGCCAAGGGCGCCGCGCAGGCGGGCATCAAGACGATGGAGACGATCATCCTGCCCGAGGTGCCGGAGATCATCTCGCCGATCATCTACGCCCTGCCGATCCAGATGCTGGCCTATTTCACCGCCGTGTTCATGGGCACCGACGTCGACCAGCCGCGCAATCTGGCGAAGTCAGTGACGGTGGAGTAGCGCCGTCACCTTCGTTCCATCTTTTTCGTCATCCACGGGCGGAGCAGGAGCAAAGCTCCTGCGCAGACCCGAGGATCCATTCCGTGACGTTTGCGGCGGATCAAAGCGGTACAGAATTAGGCGCTACCACCCGGTCCCGCGAAAAAGCTCGAACCATTCCGGATTGGTCTTCTCGATCAGTTCGATTTTCCATTGGCGCGGCCAGCGTTTCAGCGATTTTTCGCGCTGGATCGCGTCGCGGATGTCGAAATATTCCTCGTACCAGACCAGACGCTGCACGCCGTAGCGCCCGGTAAAGCGCGAGCCTTCGCTGGATCTGTGCTCCGGCATCCGACGGCCGAGGTCATTTGTGACACCGGTGTAGATGGTGCCGCGCTTCTTGCTCGCAGTCATGTAGACATAGCCCGTCATGGGTAAAGCATAACGGAGGGATGATCAGGTGCCTATTCTGATGGGTTGCATCCTCAGGCCGAAGTCACGGAATGGATCCTCGGGTCTGCGCGCGTCGCTTCGCTCCTTGCTTCGCCCGTGGATGACGAAGGGATGGATGTCTCGGCTAATCGCGAACGGAAGCAACTCCCATTTGGAACACGAAGAGCTCTGGTTTGCAGTTGGCTTTGTACCATAGCATGATACATGATGCGAGCGGGCACTCGCCCTAACCCTTTGAGGATACTGAGCTATGCTCAAGTTCGCACGTCCTATCCATCCGGGAGAGTTCCTGCGTGAAGAGTATCTGGTACCGCTCGGCATGAGTGCTGGTGCGCTGGCGAAGAAGCTGAACCTTCCGCGTACGCGGATCGAGCGCATCGTCAAGGAAGAGGTTGGTCTTACGCCGGATACTGCGCTTCGTCTCGCCAGGTTCTTCAATACCACGCCTGAGTTCTGGATGAATTTCCAGAAGTCCTACGAGCTGGAGACCGAAGCGAGGAAAATAGCGTCGGAACTCGAGAAGATCGTGCCTTTGGACGCAGCCGCATAAGCGCGCTCTTTAAAAACTTCGCAGTTCCAAACCGGCCCGCGGTTCATTAATCTTGGCGACGCAACCTGCGCCGCGGTGAACCCATGTCCGACGCCCTTAAGACCTCTGGCATGACCCGGCTGAGGAATTATTTCCTGACAGGGTTCGTCGTTTGCGCGCCGCTGGCGATCACCGCCTATATCGCATGGTCGCTCATCGGCTGGGTCGATTCCTGGGTGAAGCCTTATATTCCGGTCCGCTACAATCCCGATACTTATCTGCCGTTCCCGGTGCCCGGCTTCGGGCTGATCGTGGCGCTGGTGCTGATCACGCTGATCGGCTTCCTGACGGCCAACATCGTCGGCCGCGCCATCGTCAATTTCGGCGAGCGGCTGCTGGGCCGCATGCCGCTGGTGCGCGGCATCTATGGCTCGCTGAAGCAGATCTTCGAGACGGTGCTGTCGAACAAGGGCGACATGTTCCGCCAGGTCGGGCTGGTCGAATATCCGCGCAAGGGCGTCTGGTCGCTGGTTTTCGTCGCCAGCGAGAAGGAAACCGAGATCAACCAGAAGCTCGACCAGGAAGGCGATCCGCTGATCGCGGTCTTCATGCCC
>NZ_RZTO01000697.1:0-3329 GCF_003997225.1 Mesorhizobium sp. M2C.T.Ca.TU.002.02.1.1 | reverse complement strand
CGGCAAGCGTCATGCGCTGGGCGGCTCGTTCTTCCAGCCGACCGTCATCGCCGGCGCCACGCCGAAGATGCGCTTCATGAAGGAAGAGATCTTTGGCCCGGTCGCGCCGGTGTTCAAGTTCGAGACGGAGGAAGAGGCGATCGCCTTGGCCAACGACACCGAGTTCGGCCTTGCCTCGTATTTCTACACCGGCGACCTCGGCCGCGCCTTCCGCGTCATGGAAGGCCTGAAATACGGCATGGTCGGCGTCAATGAAGGCCTGATCACCACGCCCGAGGCGCCGTTCGGCGGCGTCAAGGAATCCGGCCTCGGCCGCGAAGGCGGTCATCAGGGCATCGAGGACTATCTCGACACCAAATATGCCTGCTTCGGCGGCCTGGGGCTCTGATAATTGTCCATAGAGCAGGGCAGGCGAAACGCCTGCCCTTGCCGGACAAGACACAGCCGGCCTAAATCCAAGGATCGAGAACTGGCATTTCGAGCATGGCGATGAAAGACGGCGAGGTCTTCGGCACGACGCAGGCGGGCGAGCCGGTTCGCCGTTTCACCATCCGCGGCGGGGGCCTTACCGCCAACATCATCGGACTCGGCGCGATCGTCCAGGATCTCAGGCTCAGCGGCCACGATGCGCCGCTGGTGCTGGGCTACGACCGTTTCGAACCTTACGAGACCGACCGCGCCTTCTTCGGCGCCGTCGTCGGCCGCTTCGCCAACCGCATCGGCGGCGGCCGCTTTACCATTGCCGGCAAGCGCTACCAGACCGAGCAGAATTTTCTCGGCAAGCATACGCTGCATGGCGGTTCGGAAGGCTTTTTCCACCGGCCGTGGACCGTCTCGCTGCACGGCCGCGATTTCGTGACGCTGACGCTGCACGACCCGGACGGCGCCATGGGCTTTCCCGGCGCGCTCGACGTCACCTGCACCTACCGGCTGAAGATACCCGGCACGCTCAGCATGGAGCTGACGGCGACCTGCGAAGAGCCGACGCTGTGCAACCTCGCGCAGCATTCCTACTTCAATCTCGACGATGGCGGGGCCGGCGACATCCTCGACCACCGGCTGATGCTCAACGCCGGCGCCTACACGCCCGTCGATGACGAGATGATCCCGACGGGCGTCGTGAAGCCCGTCGACGGCACGCCTTACGACTTCCGGCAGGCGCGGCCGCTGCGCATGGAAATGGAAGGCGAGCAGCTTCGCTACGACCAGAATTACTGCCTGGCGTCCAGCCGCGGGCCGCTGCACCAGGCGGCCTGGGTGCAGGGCGCCAATTCAGGCGTCGAGATGGAGGTCTGGACCACCGAGCCCGGACTGCAGCTCTATATCGGCCAGTATGTCGCGCCGACATCGCCGGGGCTCGAGGGCCGCCGCTACAAGGCGTTTTCGGGCCTTTGCCTCGAAGCGCAGACCTGGCCGGACGCACCGAACCGGCCTTATTTCCCGCAGGCAACGCTGTGGCCGGGACAGATCTATCATCAGGTGACGGAATACCGGTTCCGGCTGCCCTGAAGTTTGATGGTATTGAAGTGAGGCCTGCTTAAGCTTCGATATTGCTTAACTGTCGAAGGCGGCACTCAGCGTCTCAAACGGCGCCAGCGCGCCGCGAACCTGCACCACCGCGGCGGCGACTTTGTGCGCGCGGCGGGCGGCGTCGGCGGGCGCATGGCCGGCAAGCCGCGCGGCGAGGGAGCCGCCGTTGAAGGAATCGCCGGCACCCGTGGTGTCGACAGGCGTGGCCACATGCACCGCGTCGACGATTTGCGAGGCGCCGTTCAGCGCAATCAGGGCCGGCTGCTCGCCATTCTTGACCACGACTTCGCCGGTCAACTTGCCAAGGCGCTCCGCCGTTGCCTGCGGCGTCTGGTCCCCGAACAGCATTTGCTCGTCCGGGAAGGTCGGCAGCGCGATGTCGGTCGCGGCGAGCGCCTCCAGGATCGCGGCTTGGGCCATCTCGCGGCTCGGCCACAAACGCGGGCGGTAATTCGGGTCGAAGGCGACGAGCGAGCCGGCCTGGCGGGCCGCAACTATGGCCGTCAGCAAAGTTTTCCGCGCGGCCTCGTCCAGAATTGCCAGGGTGATTCCGGAAAAATAGACAAGCGCCTGGTTTTCAAGGCTTTTTGTCAGTGCTGCCGGGTCCGACGCGAGCTGGCGCGCTGCCGCGTCGCTTCGCCAGTAGGTGAAGGCGCGCTCGGCGCCGGTGAGCGTTATGGCGTAAAGGCCGGGGCGTGCGCCGGCGATGACCGGACTGTTGCCTATGCCGATGCCGTTCTGATCGAAGAAAGCGATCTGGTCGCGCGAGAAGGGGTCGTCGCCGAAGGCCGACACATAGGTCGCTGGCCGGTCCGGGCTCAAGGCGTGCAACGCCCAGAGCGTGTTGAAGGTGTCGCCGGCAAAGCTCATGCGCCAGTTCGAGCCGCTCTGGCCCGACAGTTCCAGCATGCATTCGCCGATCGACGCGATACCTTTGGCCATGCGGGCTTATCCCTTCCTAAGATGTTGTTGCTGTAGCTTTTTGCGGCCGGCAGCGCCATGCTTGGCGAGCGGCGAATTTTGCGCCAGAAGCGATTTCCCACAGGCAGGGCGGGACGCGACAAGCGGCCCGCGACGTTAGCAGCCGAAGAGGAACGGGTTTGGCATCGATATGGCGTTACATTCTTGCGGGTCTCGGTCTGGCCGCCCTACTGGTCGGTATTGTGGCCGCCGTCTATCTGACGTTGCCGCAATCGGCGTCCGGCCCGGATCTGTCGCGCTCGAAAAAGACGTCGAACGGCCTGTTCGTCGCGAGCTTCGAGCCGGAGCGCGGCGTCGTCCGGCAGGGCGAGCTGCAGTCCTGGCTGCTGACGCTGAAGACCGCCACCGGCGCGCCGGTGGAAGGGGCCGCCATCACCGTTTCGGGCGGGATGCCGCAGCACGATCACGGCCTGCCGACCAGTCCGCAGGCGACCGATTATCTCGGCCAGGGGCGCTATCGCATCGACGGCGTGAAGTTCACGATGAGCGGCTGGTGGCAGCTGCACTTCGGTATTTCGGCGGCGGCCGGATCCGATTCCGTCGTCTTCAACGTCGTGTTGTGAGCGGGCCATGAGGCGCATTGCCAGCATTGCAAGCCTGCTGGCTTTGGCCGCTCTTGCCCTGTTGGGCGGCTGCGGCGAACCGCGGTTCAGCGACGCCGAGAAGAAGATCATTGCATCGCTGGCGCTGAACACGCTGCCGTCCCTGAAACCCGACACCACGAACCAGTACGGCGACGTGCCGGCGGCCGCGGCGCTTGGCTCGACGCTGTTCTTCGATGCCGGCATGAGCCGAGACGGCACCGTGTCCTGCTCGAC
>NZ_RZTO01000696.1:0-3334 GCF_003997225.1 Mesorhizobium sp. M2C.T.Ca.TU.002.02.1.1 | reverse complement strand
ACAAGGCCTGGAAGGCGCCGAGCCACGCCGTCATGCTGATGCGGCTGGAGAGGGCCGAGCGGCTCGGACTGACCTACGAGGAATATACGCTCGAGATCCTGGAGCGCGGCCGCCATCTCGGCGAGGACGACGCCAACCGTATCGCAGAAATCAGGCGGGCGCGCCGGCGCAAACGGACCAGCCATTTCGAATGACCCTTGTTCCCGATATCTCGTTACCTGGAGAGCACCAGCATGAACTCCCTTGAAATCCGGGCGTTGAGCGGCGAGGCGGCAACCATCGCGATGCTCTCCGATCTGTTGATCGAGACGGTCGCCGCTGGCGGATCGGTGAGCTTCATGCATCCATTGTCAGTGGAGGCCGCGCGGGATTTCTGGCGCCAGTCGCTTGCCGCGGCCGCGCGCGGGGAAAGGGCGGTGCTAGGCGCATGGCAGGGCGATGCGCTTGCCGGCACGGTCACGCTGCTGCTTGGCTTCCCGCCCAATCAACCGTACCGCGCCGAGATCGCCAAGCTGATGACCGGCCCGGCCCATCGCGGCAAAGGCGTCGCGACCCGCCTGATGCGCGCCGCGGAAGAACTGGCGGTCGAGAAAGGCCGCACGCTGCTCGTGCTGGACACGGCGAGCGAAGAGGGCGCGGCGGGCCTCTATGAGAAGCTTGGTTTCACGCTGACGGGAGAAATCCCCGATTTTGCGCTCAAGCCGTATGGCGGGCTGACCGGCACGTTGATCTACTGGAAGCGGATAGGAGCGGAGGCCCGTACGCTATCTTGACCTTCCGGCAATGCGCGACAGAAGCCAGTGGCGAAAATCCTGCTCGGCGCCGGACAATCGCGACGATGACGGTCTCGTCAGGAAATGGCCCAACGGGCTCGAAAGCTCGAAATCCGAAAGCCTGACGAGAGCCTTTTCCTTGAGAGCCGCGTCGACTAGCGGGCGCGAGCCGAGCAGCGCTCCGGCGCCGGCCTTCGCCGCTTCCATAGCGGCGACGAAACTGTCGAAGCGGTGCGAGCGCCGCGGCTGTCCGGAAAGTCCGGCAGCGGCGAACCATTCCGCCCACATTTCCCGCGCGCCGGCCACCAGGAGCAGCGGCAATGACGTCCAATCGTCATCCCGGGCGAGCGTTGGCGCCGCGACCGGGACAAGCCGCTCGACGGTCAGCCGGTCGGCCTCGCGCCCGGGAAAGGACCCGTTGCCGAAACGTATGTCGAGCGCCGAACCCGGCTGATCGTAGTCGGTCGGCCGGTGGATGGTTCCCAGATCGAGCCGGACCTGCGGCAGAGCCTTTGCCAGGTCGGGCAGGGCCGGAACCAGCACCAGAAGGGCAAACGAGATTGGAATCCGGATCGAGACGGTCTGCAAGGCGCGCGGCTCGAACAGCTCGCTTGTGCTGTTGCCGATGGTCGCGAATGCCGACTGGATGTGCGGGAGATAGGCCGCCCCTTCCGGCGACAGCGCCACGCCGCGCGCCAGACGCGCGAACAGTCGCGTCTTCAGCCGCTCTTCCAGAAAACGGATATGCTGGCTCACCGCGGCCTGGGTGAGCCCCAGCTCCGCGGCAGCGGCGGTGAAGTTGGACAGGCGGGCGGCTGCCTCGAAACTGCGCAGCCAGTCGAGAGGGGGCATCGTATCGAATACTTTCTCAGCCATTATAAATTTAGCGCCAATACCCGAAAAACGATAATTTGAATTATGCCTCGGATGAAGTCAGCATGCAATCCGTGCCCGTTGCGGCGGGTAGAGAAGGGAGCTTTCAAAGTATGTTGACGAGGGTAACGCTGGGCGACGATGGTCGAACGATCGAGCTTGGCTGGCAGGATGGAGCGCTGAGCCGCTTCCACGCCATGTGGCTGCGCGACAATGCGCTGGACGACAAGACGCGCAGCGCCGGCAACGGCCAGCGGCTGATCACCATCCTCGACATTCCGGCCGAGACGCGGATCGACAAGGCCTCGATCAAGGGCGGAGCGCTGGAGGTCAAGTTCACGCCCGAGGACAAGACAGTCAGCTACCCGGCCCAGTGGCTGTGGGCCAACGCCTACGATCGCGTCGAATCTCGGCAGCCCGGCTGGACGGGCGACGTCATTCAGCGTTGGACCAAGTCGACAATGCAGAATTCGTTGCCGCGCGCCAGCTACGCGGCAGCCCTGCATGACCGCGGCGTCCTGCGCGAATGGCTTTTGGCGGTGCGGACCTATGGCTTTGCCGTCATGGACGGCCTGCCCGCGGAATCCGGCTCGCTGTGCAAGGTGGCCGACCTCTTCGGCTACGTCCGGGAGACCAATTACGGGCGCTGGTTCGAGGTGCGCGCCGAGGTCAATCCGAACAATCTCGCCTACACCAATCTCGGCCTGCAGGCGCATACCGACAATCCCTATCGCGACCCGGTGCCGACGCTGCAGATCCTGTCCTGCATCGAGAACACGGTGGAAGGCGGCGAATCCAGCGTCGTCGACGGATTCGCGGTGGCGGCGGCACTTCAGGCGGAAAACCCGGACGGCTTCCGGCTGCTCTCTTCCTATCCGGCGCGCTTCGAATATGCCGGCTCGTCGGGCGTGCGGCTGCAGTCGAAGCGGCCGATGATCGAGCTTGGGCCCGATGGCGAGCTGATCTGCATCCGCTTCAACAACCGCTCGCTGGCGCCGGCCGTCGATGTGCCCTTCGCCGAGATGGACAAATATTACGCGGCCTATCGCCGCTTCGCTGAATTGATCGAGGATCCCGCCTTCGAAGTGACCTTCAAGCTCGACGCGGGAGAATCCTTCATCGTCGACAACACCCGCGTCATGCATGCGCGCAAGGCGTTTTCCGGCAGCGGCAAGCGCTGGCTGCAGGGCTGCTACGCCGACAAGGACGGCCTGCTGTCGACGCTTGCCGCGATCGAGCATGGTTTCGAGGAGGCGGCGGAATGAAACCGAACGAATTGAATGCCGGCAACATCGTCGAATTCATCGCCGATATCTTCGAGCGCCGTGGCGCCGAATCCTATCTCGGCGAGCCGGTCACGATGTCGGAGCATATGCTGCAGGGCGCGTGGCTGGCCGAGCAGGACGGCGCCCCGGAGGAACTGGTGGCAGCGGCGCTGCTGCACGACATCGGCCACTATACCAGCGAGTTCGGCACCTATTCGCCCGACGACGTCGAGGACAAGCATCATGACGAGGCGGGCGGCGAGGTGCTCGCGCCTTTCTTTCCGCCGGTCATCGTCGAATGCGTCAGGCTGCATGTCTCGGCCAAGCGCTATCTGTGCGCCACCGATCCGACCTATTTCGGCAAGCTGTCGCCGGCCTCGGTGCACACGCTGTCGCTGCAGGGCGGGCCGATGAATGCCGAGG
>NZ_RZTO01000695.1:0-3341 GCF_003997225.1 Mesorhizobium sp. M2C.T.Ca.TU.002.02.1.1 | reverse complement strand
TTTTTACGCAATTCCGGACGGAAAACCGTCACGCACTTTTCCTGGAATTGCTCTTGGCAGCGTCCCGTTTCAAGGTCCTGGGAGGCTTACTTGAAAGCAGTGTCGACCTTGATCTCGCCGCTGACCACCTTGGCCTTGGCGGCGTCGACCTTGGCCTTGATGTCGGCGGGCACCAGCTTGTCGTTGTAAACGAGGCCGACGCCCTCGTTGGCGAGACCGTAGACCTTGAGCTTGCCGAACTCGGCCTTGCCGTCCTGGATCTGCTTGATCGAGTCGTAGATCGAGTTGCCGATCTGCTTGATCATCGAGGCGATCACATTGTCCGGGTGCAGGCCGCTCTGGTCGGAATCGACGCCGATGGCGTATTTCTTGGAGTCCGCCGCGCCCTTGAGGATGCCGAGGCCGGCCGGGCCGGCGACGTTGAAGACGACGTTGGCGCCGTTCTGGATCGCGGTCTTGGTGAGGTCATAGGCCTTCTGCGCGTCGTTGAAATTGCCGATGAAAATCACTTGCACGTCGATGTCCGGCACGACGGTCTTGGCGCCCTGCTTGAAGCCGAGGATGAAGTCCTGGATGACCGGCAGGTCCATGCCGGCGACCACCGCGATCTTCGGATCGCCGGAGGTAAGCGGAAAATCCTTCTTGTCGGTCGCCGCGATCGCGGCCAGCGCGCCGGCGAGGTACGAGCCTTCGTTCTGCGCGTATTTCACCGAAAGAACGTTCGGCTGCTTCAACTCGTCATCGAAGAAGACGTATTTCTGGTCGGGGTGCTGCGGCGCGACGTCGGCCAGGTTGTCGTGCATGTTCGGGCCGGTGAAGACGACGCTCCAGTCGCCCGAATTGGACACCGCCTCGAGGTTCTGGCGCCAGAGCTGCGGATCGGTCGGCGAGGCCTGCAGCAGGCGCGTCTTGACGCCTTCCTTCTCGGCGCGGGCGAAGCCGGTGGCGGCGTTGTCGTTGAAGCCCATGTCGCCGAGATTGTCCGACATCACATAGACGGCGCTGAAGTCGGCGGCGAATGTCGGCCCGGCCATCAGGCCGAGCCCGAGGATAGTTGCGTATGCCATTGATTTCACGATCGATCTTGTCATTTGTTTTATTCCCCTTTCTTGGTCTAGAACTGTCTTTCTCAGGAGCGTGGCGGCACCACCGAGTTGCGCTTGACCAGCGCGACCGGGAGCCGGGTGAGTTCCGGCGGCGACGTCTTGTCGATCAGCGCCTTGAGCGTGCCGAACCCGATGCGGCCGAGTTCGGCCGTCGGCTGGCGGATGGTGGTGAGGCCTGGCGCGAGGAGGTCGGCGAACGGCATGTCGTCGAAGCCGACCAGCGAGATGTCCTGCGGCACGCCGAGGCCTTCGGAACGCACAGCTTCCATGATGCCGATGGCAATGAAATCGCTGCCGGCGAAAACGGCCGTCGGCGGCTCGGCGCCGGCCAGCATATCCAGCATGGCGGCGCGCCCGAACTCGCGCGAATACTCGCCCTGGCGGATATCGCCGTCGTCAACTGTTATCCCCGCCTCGGCCATGGCGTCGCGGTACCCGGCCAGTCGTTCGATGGCGCTGAACAGCTTCGCCGGGCCGCCGATATGGGCGATGCGCCGGTGCCCGGCTTCGATGAGATGACGCGTCGCGGCGCGGGCGCCTTCCCGGTTCTCGACGAATATCTTCGGAACGTTGACGCCCGGGATATCCTCATCGATCAGAACGATATGGCCGTAGTGGTGGAGCGTGGCGGCAAGCGAGCCGTCGTCCGGCCGATTGGTCATCATGATCAACCCGTCGACATGGCCGTCCTTCAGTCGCCTGAGACTCGCAAGCTCGCGCTCGCGATTGCCGCCGGTGCTGCTCATCAGGACGGAATAGCCGTGCTTTTCCGCCTCGTTCTCGACGGCGGCGGCCAGCTCGGCGAAAAACGGGTTGGCGATTTCAGGCGTCATCATGCCGATCGCCTCGGAGCGGCCGAGGCTCAAGCGCTTGGCGAGAATGTTGGGGCGATAGTCGAGCGCAGCGATGGCCGCATCGATGCGGGCGGCCGTCTCCGCCGGCAGCTCGATGCGATTGTTGAGGTAGCGCGACACGGTGGTGGTCGACACCCTCGCCATTATCGCGACTTCATTGATGGTGCTCATATCCGTCCCGGCCAGCAACAGACCGAAACGTTATCTCATAAAATGTGGCTAGTAAAGCGGTTGCGTAAAGTGGTTTACTAACTTTGTTGAGCTTACGCGGGCCGATCGGCGCCGACCGCGGCGGCGGGCTTGCTTTTTGTGTCAGGGATCATCGACAGGACGAAGCTTCAGCAGCAGGCCGCTCATCCGCCGGAAACCGTTTACGCCCTCGAGCCGGGGCGCTGGCGCGACCAGCGATCGATCCAAGGCTATTTCGCAGACACAAAAAAGGCCGCCGAGCGGCGGCCTTTCTCAAATAATGTCAAATGCTTACTGCGCGGAGCTGATCTGCAGCTCTTGGGCGCCGTCGAGGCCGTAGATGTCGTCGCGGAACTGCACGACGCCCGGGGCGGTCGACCAGGCCGACAGGTACAAGAAGTGAACCGGCACCGGGTTGACCACATTGATCGGCGTGTTCTCGCCGGTCTTGATCGCCGCTTCGAAATGCTGGCGGTCCCAGCCGGGCGTATCGCGCAGGATCCAGGTGACGAGGTCGCGCACGTTCTGGACGCGCACGCAGCCGGAGGAATCGAAGCGCATCAGCTTGCCGAACAGGCTCTGCTGCGGCGTGTCGTGCATGTAGACGCCGTCCGGGCTCGGGAAATTGATCTTGACCGAGGCCATCGCATTGTTGCTGCCCGGATCCTGGCGGAAACGATATTTCGCCGCGTCGTCGGTCGACCAGTCGACCGTCATCGGATCGACCTCGCTGCCGTCCGGCGCGAACAGGCGGATGTGGCTGTCCTTGAGGTAGTTGGGGTCCTTCCGCATCAGCGGAATGATGTCCTTGCGCACGATCGAGACCGGCGCGTTCCAGTACGGATTGACGATGATCTCGTTGATCTTCGAATTCACGATCGGCGTCTGGCGGTCGATCTTGCCGACGATCGCCGTGTGTCGCAGCACGACGCGGTCGTTCTCGACCGCTTCAACCTGGGCGCCCGGAATGTCGACCAGCACGTAACGGCTGCCCAGCGTGCCGGCCTTTTCCTTCAGGCGCTGCAGATTGGTCTGCAGCTGGCCGAGCCGGACCTGCGCCGACACGTTCATCGCGGCATAAGTGTATTTGCCCATGGTGCCGTCGGCCGGCAGGCCATGGCGGAGCTGGAAGCGCTTGACCGCCGAGTCGACATAGGAATCGAAGGCCGTCGAAATGCCGGCGCTCTGCGGC
>NZ_RZTO01000694.1:0-3342 GCF_003997225.1 Mesorhizobium sp. M2C.T.Ca.TU.002.02.1.1 | reverse complement strand
GTCTGACGCACTCCCCTTCATCCGGCCGCTTCGCGGCCACCTTCTCCCCGAAGGGAGAAGAGATCAGCGCCGGCGCAAGCTCCTCTCCCCGTTGGGAGGATTGCCCGAATTGCTCTTGCAATTCGACTTGGCAATCCGGGGGAGGGGGCTTCTCACTCTGCTCCAATTGTTTATTGGACTAATTCGCCCTCGCGGTCTTTCCTAGGCGTCCCCAACGCCAGGAGCACCGCCATGCCCTTGATCCGTCGGACGCTGATCGGCGTCATCCTTTCGCTTGCGCTCACCCTCACATCGCCGATCACCGCTTTCGCCGCGTCGCCTGCTCCGGCCAAGGGCGAGCACGGCATGGTGGTCACGGAGCAGCATCTGGCGACCGAAGTCGGTGTCGACGTGCTGAAGAAAGGCGGCAACGCCGTCGATGCCGCTGTCGCGGTCGGCTACGCGCTGGCCGTGGTCTTTCCCGAAGCGGGCAATATCGGCGGCGGAGGGTTCATGACCATCCGGCTGAAGGACGGCCGCACCACCTTCATCGATTTCCGCGAGCGCGCGCCGCTCGCCGCCACCAGGACCATGTATCTCGACAAGGACGGCAAGCCGATCAAGGGGGCCAGCCTCGACGGCTATCTTGCCGTCGGCGTGCCGGGCTCGGTGGCCGGCTTCGAGGTGGCGCGCGAGAAATACGGCACGCTTTCGAGGCAGGATCTGGTGGCGCCGGCGATCGCCTATGCCAAGGACGGCTTCGTCCTCACCCAGGGCGACGCGGCTTCGTTCGCCGACAGCGCCGACCGGCTGGCGAAGGACCCGGCGGCGGCCGCCATCTTCCTGAAGAACGACGGCAAGCCTTATGGCATCGGCGAGAAGCTCGTTCAGCCGGACCTCGCCGCCTCGCTGTCGGCGATCTCGCAAAAGGGGCCGGACGCCTTCTACAAGGGCGTCATTGCCGACGCCATCGTCAAGGCGAGCGGCGCCAAGGGCGGCATCCTCGCCAAAGGCGATTTCGAGCAATATGCGGTGCGCGAATTGAGGCCGGTGACCTGCTCCTATCGCGGCTACGAGATCATCTCCTCTCCGCCGCCAAGCTCGGGCGGCGTCATCATCTGCGAAATCCTCAACGTGCTGGAAGGCTATCCGCTGTCCTATCTCGGCGCCGGCTCGGCTGAGACAGTCCATGTCATGGTCGAGGCCATGCGCCATGCCTATGTCGACCGCAATTCGGCGCTCGGCGACCCGGATTTCGTCGACAATCCGGTCTCGAAGCTGCTCGACAAGAACTACGCCAAGGACATCCGCGACAAGATCGATCCCTTCCGCGCCGGCGTGTCGAAGGATCTGATGCCGAAAGGTTTCGGCGAGCCGAAGGAAACCACCCACTATTCGATCATCGACAAGGACGGCAACGCGGTCGCGGTCACCTACACCCTGAACGGCTCCTACGGCGCCGGCGTCGTCGCCGACGGCACCGGGATCCTGCTCAACAACGAGATGGACGATTTCACCCAGAAGCCCGGCGTGCCCAACCTCTACGGGCTGGTCCAGGGCGAGGCCAACGCCATCCAGCCGAAGAAGACGCCTTTGTCCTCGATGAGCCCGACGATCGTGACGAAGGACGGCAAGCCGTTCATGGTCATAGGCAGCCCCGGCGGCTCGCGCATCATCACCATCACGCTGGAGGCGATCGTCAACGTGATCGATCACGGCATGGATATCCAGGAAGCAATCGACGCGCCGCGCATCCATCATCAATGGCTGCCCGATACGGTCTATGTCGAGCCGTTCGGCCTGTCCCCGGACACGGAGAAGCTGCTTGCCGGCATGGGTTATCACCTCGACCTGAGCGACGAGACCTGGGGTCGGGCCGCCGGCATCCTTGTCGGCGGCAAAAGCCTGGCGGAAATCGAAAAGGGCGGTGGCGCACGCTACAACGGCGCCATGGACAGCCGCGCGGCTGCCGGCGAGGCGCTGGGGTACTAGGCTCGGGGCCTATGAATCGGTCGGCCGTTTGACGTGGCAGCGGTGTCGCCTCGGCCGGCGCCACCCAACCGGCCACAGCGACGGTGTTGTCACCGCCCGGGCAGGGAATGCGACCCTGGACGACCCATCGGCGCCACGATGGGTCAGGCCATTGAAGATCAACGGAAAATCGTTAGAAGGCGAAGGAGCGGACGCTGTCCCTGTATCTCTTACTATGCCCAGGCCCTTGGGCGGTGCTATGGCGACAGTCGATGAATGGTCAGAATTTTTCTCTGGTGGTTCCTACGCGTGACGGAGCGCCGCACAGTCTGATAATTGCCGAAGAATATCGACGGCTCGGGATTGAAATTCGGTATTTCGTCGATAGCCGTTCATCGCCGCGATACATAGAAGATGTGCTTCGCAAAGTAGACTTGGCCACCAAGCTATCCGTCAGGTGGGGGAGGTCTTATGTCGAAGGCATTCTGCCGAAGATTGCGGCCACTTCACGCATGGGATGGTCGCGGCTTTTCCGCGGGATAGCCTGCCGATGAACCCTTTTCGCTTCGCGACGTTCCAGCGGCCATTGCCCGGCCCATCGGCAGGTGGCCGGCCGGCAGGAATCTTCATAACGCATGTGCTGAACGATCGAATACAGGCTCATTTTGACCGTCTCCGTAGCGAAACGCGGGAGATCATCGACTGGCAGTTCGCCTATAATCCGTGGACGTTGGGCGATCTCATCGCCGGACGAGGAGAATTCGAGATCGACCGGACCTCCGTGCGCGTGCGGCAAGCCGTGAATAACGGGAATTTGTCGGGCCATATGGACATCGTCCTCTTCCCTTTGGCGAAGTCCGCAAATCGGGAGTTCGTCTGGGTTCTCGAATATGACGTCGACTTTGCCGGCCGGTGGCTCGATTTTTTCCGGCAGTTTTCAAATAACGGCGCGGACTTGCTGACGACGACGCTCAATACGCGTCGCCGCGACCCGCGCTGGGCATTCTGGAACTCTGCAAATGGACCGTGCCCGAAATCACGGTTCACGAGAGCATTTATGCCCATCATGCGCGTTTCGAGGCGCTTTATTGCCACCTACGAGGAGGCGCTTTCGACAGGCGAATGGAGTGGGCACTACGAATTCCTCGTGCCGACCATTGCGCGCGTCCATGGCCTGAGCATAGAGGACATCGGCGGGACCGGGCCGTTCGTGCCTTGGCGCCGAAGGAGGCGAAACTATCTGAATGTGGCGAAGGACGTGCTTCTCAGTCCGGGGACATTCGTCTGGCGCCCATCGATGACGGCTTACTTTCACGAAGACGATACCGCATTCACGCAGCGAGCCATGCTCTACCATCCGATCAAGGCCGACGTTGCCGAATGGGAGACCGA
>NZ_RZTO01000693.1:0-3359 GCF_003997225.1 Mesorhizobium sp. M2C.T.Ca.TU.002.02.1.1 | reverse complement strand
GGCGCGAGCCGAACACCAAGGCGACGACGGCCGAGCTCTATGAGGGCCTCGAAGCCGCCAGCCAGAACCGCTGGCCGTCGCTCAATTTCGACGTCATGTCGGTCAACCAGCTGTTCGCGCCGATCTTCGTCGCCGGCTTCTACTACAAGACCTTCATGTGGCCGGCGAAGTTCTGGGAAGCGATCTACGAGCCGGCTATTCGGCGCGCGGCCGGGCTTGGCCGCGCCGCGGGCGTTTCCGATCCCGATCACTACGACAAGGCGTGGGCGCATTGCGACGTGGTGATCGCGGGTTCCGGGCCGGCTGGCCTGGCGGCTGCCCTTGCCGCGGGACGCAGCGGCGCGCGCGTCATCCTTTGCGAGGAGGATTTTGTCCTCGGCGGGCGTCTGCTCGCGGATGGCGGCACGATTGACGGATTGCCGGCCGCCGAATGGGTTGCGCGCACGGTCGCGGAACTTGAGGCCCTGCCCGATGTGCGCATCATGACGCGCACGACTTTGTTCGGTGTCTATGACGGCGGCACCTATGGCGCGATCGAGCGCGTCAACGACCATCTGCCGGTGCCGCCTGAGCATCAGGTGCGCCAGCGCCTATGGCGGATCGTCGCCAAGCGCTGTGTCGTCGCGGCCGGCGCGATCGAACGTCCGATCGTCTTTGCCGGCAACGACACGCCCGGCGTTATGATGGCGTCGGCCATGCGCAGCTACATCAACCGCTACGCCGCCACGCCGGCGAGACGCATCGCGCTCTTCACCAACAACGAGGATGGCTGGCGGACAGCGGAAACGGCGATCGCCGCTGGCCTGCAGGTGGCCGCCGTGATCGATGCGCGGCCGGACGTTTCGCCGGCTCATCGCTCGCTCGCCAGCAAGGGCGGCTTCCCCGTGCTGCACGGCTCCGTCAGCGGCGTCGATGGCGGCAAGAGCGGCGTGCGTAAGATTTCCGTCTCGCTGACCGGTGGCGCCCGCGCCGAGGTCGAGGCCGACGGGCTTGCCGTCTCGGGCGGCTGGAATCCGGCGGTCGGCCTCACCTCCTACCACCGCGGCCGACCGAAATGGCGCGACGATATCGCCGCCTTCGTGCCGGACGGCGCGCCGCCCGGCATGGTGGCGGCGGGCGCTGCCAACGGCGCCTTCGGACTTGGCGCGTGCCTGCGCGAAGGGTTTGAGGCCGGCGCCACCGCTGCGCGCGATGCCGGACGCAGCGGCAGTACGGGCTCGATGCCGGCCGCGGATGACGCGGTTTTCTCGCTTGCGCCGCTCTGGCATGTCGCCGGCAAGGGCAAGGCCTTTGTCGATCAGCAACACGACGTCACCGCCTCCGATGTCGAATTGGCGCAGCGCGAGGGCTTTCAATCGGTCGAGCATCTGAAGCGCTACACGACGCTCGGCATGGCGACCGACCAAGGCAAGACCTCGAATGTCGCCGGTCTCGCCATCATGGCGGCGGTCAGCGGCAAGTCGATTCCGGAGACGGGCACGACGATCTACCGGCCGCCTTACGTGCCGGTCGCCATCGGCGCCTTTGCCGGGCATCATCGCGACGAGAATTTCCATGCGACGCGGCTGACGCCGTCGCATCACTGGGCGGCCGAACAGGGCGCCATCTTCGTCGACACCGGTCTCTGGAAACGCGCGCAATGGTATCCGCGCGCCGGCGAGAAGGACTGGCTGGAATCGGTAACCCGCGAGGTCAAGGCGGTGCGGAGCGGCGTCGGCTTCTGCGATGTCTCGACGCTCGGCAAGATCGACGTGCATGGGTCCGATGCCGGCGCCTTCCTCGACCGCGTCTACATCAACGCTTTCTCCAGCCTCGCCGTCGGCAGGGCGCGCTACGGACTGATGCTGCGCGAGGACGGCATCGTCTATGACGATGGCACGACCTCACGTCTGGCCGATGATCACTATTTCCTCACCACCACGACGGCCAAGGCCGGGCTGGTGATGCAGCATCTCGAATTCTGCCGCCAGGTGCTGTTCCCCGAGCTCGACGTGCAGCTGACCTCCGTTTCGGACCAGTGGGCGCAGTTCTCGATCGCCGGGCCGAAGACTCGCGATCTCTTGAAGGAGATCGTCGATCCGGCCGAAGACCTGTCGAATGAAGGTTTTCCGTTCATGGGCGCGCGGGAAGTTGCGTTGCGCGGCGGCTTGAAGGCGAGGCTGTTCCGCATCTCCTTCTCCGGCGAGATGGCCTTCGAGATTTCGGTGCCGGCGCGCTACGGCGAGGCGTTGGCGCGCAATCTGATGATCGCGGGAAAACCGCTCGGCGTCACGCCTTACGGCACCGAAGCGCTCGGCGTGATGCGTATCGAAAAGGGCCATGTCGCCGGGCCCGAGCTCAACGGCACGACGACGGCGGCCGATCTCGGCCTCGGCAAGATGATGTCGACCAAGAAGGATTTCGTCGGCCGCGTCATGGCCGGCCGCGAGGCTCTGGTGGCGCCGAACCGGCAGGTGGTCGTCGGCATCAAGCCGACCGACAAGGCGCGGCGCCTGCGCTCCGGCGCGCATATCATTCCCAAGGGCGAGACACCCGGGCCGGACAACGATCAGGGCTATGTCACCTCGGTCTGCTTCTCGCCGGTGCTCGACCAGTGGATCGGGCTCGGCCTCGTCGAGCGCGGCCGCGAGCGCATCGGCGAGATCGTGCGCGCGCATGATCCGCTGCGCGGCGAGGACTACGATGTCGAGCTCTGCAATTCCGTCTTCTACGATCCGGATGGAGGGCGCCAGCGTGGCTGATTTTTCCTGGGAGATTCGCAGCCCGCTCGACCGCGCGCTGGTCGCCGGCCCTTACGGCGCGCAGGGCGACGCCGGCCTGACCCTGACCGATATTCGGAATTTCGATCTCGTGCAGGTGATGGCGCGGCGCGGCAAGGCCGGAGCGATGACGAAGGCCGCGAAGGCACACTTCGGCGTTGCCGCGCCCGAAACGCCCAAGGCGGTCGCTGCGGCCGACGCGACGCTGATCTGGTCGGGACCGGATCAGTTCCTCGTGCTGTCGAAAGGCGGTAAGTACACGATGGATACCCTTGCGCCTGCCTTTGCGGGCTCGGCCTCGCTTTCCGATCAATCGCATGCGCGGGCGCTGATCAGCGTCTCCGGCGACAACGCGCGGACGATGCTTGCGAAACTGTCGTCGATCGATTTGCATGCCGATGCGTTCGCGGTCGGCGCGGCGGCCGCGACGTCGATGGATCATACGAGCATCACGCTCTGGCGCGGCGATGATCGCAATGGGCAGGCGGTGCTCAATCTCCTGGTCTTCGCGACTTTCGCCGAGAGCCTGTGGCACACCATCCTGGACTCCGCTGCCGAGTACGGCGTGACGATCGGCCCTTCGGAAGACTTGGCGTAGCG
>NZ_RZTO01000692.1:0-3373 GCF_003997225.1 Mesorhizobium sp. M2C.T.Ca.TU.002.02.1.1 | reverse complement strand
GGTCACAACGGCCTGGTCTGTGCCTGCTACCTCGCCAAGGCGGGGCAGAAGGTCGTCGTCATCGAGCGCCAGCCGTTCGTGGGGGGTGCCGCCATTTCGCGCGAGGTCTGGCCAGGGTTCAAGGTCTCCGTCGCGTCCTACTGGATGAGCATGCTGCAACCCAAGATCATGATGGATCTCGAACTTCTCAAGAACGGCGTCGAAGTGATCCCCGTGCCACCGTCTTTCCAGCCATTCGAGAGCGGCGATAGCCTCGTCTTCTGGTCCGACGAAACCCGCATGGTCGAGGAGATCGCCAAATTCTCCAGAAAGGACGCGGAAAATTACCCCAAGTTTTCGGCGCATATGCAGAAGCTCGTGCCCTTCATTCGGCGGATCATGTTCGAGACGCCCGTCGATCCGACGACGCGCAAGGTGAAGGATCTGGCGAAGACGATGGGGCTCGCTTGGCGTCTGCGCGACGCGGCGCCCTACCTCTTCGACATCTGGGACGTGCTGACGCTCAGCGCCTACGACTACCTGAAGCGCTGGTTCGAAAGCGACCAGATGCTTACGGCCTTCGGCAGCTACGCCTCCGGCTCGGCGGGATTCCTCAGCCCGAAGGCCCCGGGGTCGGCCTATGTGCTTCTCCGGCCCTACCTGCGCGACAACACGACCCCAATGGGGCCAGGTGGGCTCATCCGAGGAGGCATGGGCAGCATTTCGGAGGCGCTCCGAAAGGTAGCCGCCGAGCACGGTGTCGAGGTGATAACCGGACACAAGGTCGCGAATGTCAGCATCGAGAACGGGCGGGCTCAGGGAGTGGTGCTCGACGACGGCCGCATGATCAAATCCCGCGTCGTCATCTCCAACGCTGGCGCGAAGATGACCTATTTCGACCTGATCGGTCGGGAGAACTTGACGGAGGAGGTCATTGAGCAAGTCGAACGGCACCGCACCAAATCGATCGCGTTCAAGATCAATCTCGCCTGCAACGCCTTGCCAGATTGGACCGCCTACAGAGGTCGCAGACTGAACCAGCCTACTCCTGGATCGGTGACGCTCGCGGAAAACACCGATGAACTGGAGGAGGCTTTCCAGTCGGCGCAAAACGGCGAGATGTCGCGCCATCCGTATCTGTGGATCACCACGCCGAGCGCATTCGACGACACGGTCGCTCCCGACGGGAAGCATGTCGTCCAGATCATGGGCGGGCACGTCCCATACAAGCTCAACGGCCGCGACTGGAACGAGGTCACCAAGAAAGAACTCCTCGACATCGTTCTTGCTCAGATTTGCAGGTACGCCCCCGGTTTCGACAAGGAGGTGCTGCATGCCCAGATTCTCACTCCCAAGGACATCGAAGAGATGTTCGCGATGACCGACGGCCACGTGCATCACGGCGAGATGAGCCTCGACCAGGTATTCTTCCGTCGCCCGATCGCGCACTACGCCGACTATCGGACGCCCGTCAAAGGCATGTATCTGTGCGGAGCCGCCTGCCACCCGGGCGGCGGCGTCAACGGCGTGGCAGGGCATAACGCCGCCCGCGAGATCCTCGCTGATTTGGGAAAGCCGTTCCCCGCGGCCAAACGCCTCCCGCGCGAGGCAAAACGCACAAGTCGCGAGACCCTTCCAGAATTCCCTTCATCTCTTCGCAGCTGAACGATGACCGAAACCGTACACTCGCATTTGGCTAAAGTCATCGAACGCCAGGGCGGCAAGGTCGCCATTCGCTTCGAGGCCGAGACGCTCACCTACGGCGCGTTCGGCGCGGCTGTGGAGGTTGCGGCCCGACATCTGCAGGCGCTCGGGATCGGCAAGGGCACGACATTCTCGGCATATGCCCAAAACTGCACCGAACTCATGATCGCCTATTACGCCGCCGCGCGTCTTGGAGCGGTGTTCGTGCCGCTCAATCCAAACCTGACCGCTTCGGAAGTCGAATATGCCTTCAGGCATTCCGGCGCGACTCTCCTTTTTCATGACGATTTGGCAGCCGACGTCGCGCGGGCGGCCGTTCCCGCGGGCTCGCTGCGCGGCTTGAAGGAACTGAGGGCTCCGGCCGACGGACTTCCAGCTCTCGAAGAGACGGTCGTCGCGCCCTGCGACGACTTTCTCATCATCTATACCTCCGGAAGCACGGGCGTGCCCAAGGCGATCCTGCTCGACCATGCGGCGCAGGTGGGAGCGGCGACGGCGCTTGCCAGCATGTGGGGGCTGACGCCCGATGACGTGACGCTCGTCGCTCTGCCGCTAGGCTACCTCTACGGCCTCTCGACGGGCGCGGCCGTCGGCTTGCAGTCAGGCGGCGCCGTGGCAATCCTTCGGCGCTTCCATCCGCGGGACGTGCTCGAGGGGCTGCTGTCGCATTCCGCGACGGTGTTTCACGGCGTGCCCACGATGTTCTCGATGATGCTCGAGTATTGCGAGCAACGCGATCTGACATATGACCTTTCGGGTGTCCGCACTCTCATCTGTGCCGGCGCACCGCTGCCCGAGGAAATGCAGGAACGGTTCGCGAAGCGGTTTGGCAAGGTGATCCAGAACTACTATGCTACGACCGAGACCACCCCTGTCTTCGGGACCTTCGCCAGCGATCCGAGGCCTATTCCGAAGGGCGCGGTCGGACGGGCGGCGCCAGGGCTTCAGGTTCGCATCGTCCGTCCCGATGGAACGGACTGCGCCGACAACGAGGACGGCGAAGTTCTCGTGCGCGCCGCCGCGACGATGAAGCGCTACCTGAACAATCCAGAGCAGACCGACGCGGCATTTCGCGACGGTCTGTTCCGCACGGGCGACCTCGGCCGCCGCGACCGCGACGGATATTTCTATCTTACGGGACGCATCAAGGACATCATCATTCGGGGCGGAGCGAACATCTCGCCTTCCGAAGTCGAAGCGGTCTTGGCATCGCATCCGGCTATCCAGGATGTCGCCGTCGTAGGCGGTCCGGACAGGATATTCGGCGAGGTTCCGGTCGCCTTTGTCGTGCTTCGCCATGGCGCAAGCGTCGCGCAGGAAGAGCTCATCGCGTACTCCGAGAAGACTTTGTCCGACTTCAAGGTTCCGCGCACGATCCATTTCGAAACCGAACTCCCCCTCGGCCTGACAGGGAAGTTCGACAAGAAAGCTCTCAAGGCGAGGCTGCAAACCTAAGCCACGAACGCGATGTCCCCACAAGCAAAGGTTCAAGTCCATCGATGAAAACGGCCGCCACGGAACTCCTCGGTATCGAAGCGCCGATCTTCGCTTTTAGCCACTGCAGGGATGTCGTCGCCGCAACCTCCAAGGCGGGCGGCTTCGGCGTTCTTGGCGCAGCTTGGATGACGCCCGAACACCTTGAGCAGGAATTGAAGTGGATCGACGATCATGTCGAGGGCCGCCCCTATGG
>NZ_RZTO01000691.1:0-3375 GCF_003997225.1 Mesorhizobium sp. M2C.T.Ca.TU.002.02.1.1 | reverse complement strand
CCTCTTGAAGGTGGCTGCCTCGTCACCTTCCAGCGGTGCCCGCGCGTTCTTCGCCTGCAGGCTTTCGAGGTCGGAGCCTTCGGCGAAGACATCCGAAATAGCCAGCGCGATCGCCAGGCCGCGCCGGGAGCGGTAGAGCAGCGTGTGCTGCGGGATCGTCATCAACTGGTCGTCGGGATGGATCGCGGCAACCGTCTTGGTGAGCTCGACCTCGCGCGTGCGGCGCACCGAGCCGACCGACACGGTCGAGACGAAGCGGCGGTTGGTGCCGGCAAGCGCGGTGCCGGATTCGCGCGAAGGGTCCTCAAGCACGACGATGCGGGTGATGAAGCTCTGCGCGGTCGCACGGTGCTTTTCGATCGCGGCTTCCGAGATCGTTGTCAGGCCGGTGTCCATGATCAGCTCCTCATCGGAATTATCCTGCCGGCACCTGCGGACGGATCGCGAGCCTGATGCGCGGCATCGAGATAGAGGTCCAGCGTTTGGTCCAGCCTTTCGAAAAGCAGCCTGTCGAAGGCTGCATGACCGCCACCGCGCTGGTCGACTTCTAGCGCCGCGATGTAGGCAGGGCGATCTTCGGGGCGGATTGCCACGGGCGGATAGCCGGCGCGCGCCAGCACAAGATTCATTAAGAGCCGCGCCGTGCGACCATTGCCGTCGTTGAAGGGGTGAATGCCAACCAGTCGCCGGTGAGCCTCGAATGCGGTTTGCGGCCTATTTCGCGCCCCGCCAAGCCAGCGGCAGAAAGCTTCCATGAGTGCGGGTACTTCCGTCGGCGTCGGGAACTCATGAACGCCGGCATCGGTATTCACATAGCGGGCGCTATCGGCGTTCTCCGGCTTGGAATTCGCGACGACCAAATGATGCAGGTTGCGGATGTCCGCCTCGATTATAGGAGCGTCGCGTTGTGCTGCGATTTCCAGCACCCAGCTCAGGGCCCGCGCATGATCGACCGCTTCGAGGTGGTCCTTGAGGGGCTTGCCGCTGATCGTAATGCCTTTCTCCAGGACCAGGGCGGTCTCACCCGCGGTCAGCGTATTGCCCTCGATCGCGTTCGACGTATAGGTGATGTCGATCCGCTGGGTATGCTCCAGGCTATCCAAGGCACCTGGGCGAACCTTCTTTCTTAAAGCGTCGAGCTCTCTTTTCTTGGCGAAAACTTTGCCTGCTGGTGTCATTTTTCGCACCCCGCTCGCGCGCCGCGCCTCTGGCTGCGCAAGCATCTCATACATCGCTGATGACCTGTCCGTTGGACAGGATGTGGACCTTGTAGCCGGAAAAGATCTTCTGCGCTTCGCCGGCGGCATAAAGCGCCTGGTAGGCCTCGTGCGGGATCAGCGCGTGGTTCTCGTAGCTCGACACGCCCTGGCGCGCTGCTTCGAGGTCGTCGGTGTTGATGAAGAATTCCTGCGTGGTCTTCTCGCTGGAGAAAAGACCCTTGCGGCCGGGCTTCTCGGCCTTGGAAAAGACCTCCTGGATGGTCCAGGTGAGCAGCCAGGCGTTCTCCGGCTTGCGCACCTTGGCCAGAACCTCGGTCACCGTCGAATTGTTGTCGGTGATGCCGGCCGAATAGAAGGGCCCGAGCACGACGCGCCGCAATTGCTTGGGGTGCAGCGGCTCGAAATCCTTGTCGAGATTGACGGCGATCGTCGCCGGCGAGAGCGTGTAGGCCGAGTTCTTCTCGGTGAAGTCGTCGAAGCGGTGCGCAAGCTCGGGATTGAGCAGGCCGTCGACGGGTAGCGGGATATCGACCTTCTCGTTCAGCTTGCCGTTCACGTCGACCAGTTGACGCACCATGCTTTCGGAGGAGTCCTCCACCGTCACCATATAGACCAGCGGCAGGTTGGCGCTGCCGTCGAATGTCGCCCAATGGACCAGATAATAGGGCCGCATGGTCTTCGGGTTGACCGAAACCTTGGCCGTCTGCGCCAGGGTGAACGGGCCGAAGGTCGCCTCGCTCTTGACGTCCTCCAGATAGAGCCGCTCGGCCATCGACTTTTGCAGAGCTTCCGGAAATTCCTTGTGGCGCAGGATGAAGTCGGCCATCTCCTCGCGCAGCTCGCCGGCCTGCGGGATGTTGGCCAGGCGGGCGTCGGCCTGCTGGCGGTCGTTTTCCAATTCGAGCAGGTTCTGGAAAACGGGATAGCCGCTGTCGGCGCGCGAGATGCGGAACGTGTCCATGAAGCCGAGCCGGTTGCGCCAGCAGGCAAAGGACTTGTCCAGCCGCGCGATATATTCCGCGACGATCCTGGCGACGATGCCGTGCCGGTAAAGCGGCGAGCGATCGTCGCGCATGAACACTTCCAGCCCGCTCAGTGCCGCCGTGATGGCGGAGAAATAGCGAGCCGCCGCGTCGTTCTCAGGTGTCATGGGACTGCCGTTGCAATGAAATCAGCGGCGCCGCCCAAGCAGATAATCGTAAGATGCCCCACGAATATCTGCCTGGATTCCTTTGTTTTTCGTAGGTTCTGACCGCAAAACCGTGGGACACTTTTGCGGAACCTGCTTAGGACTGCACATAGTTGGCGGCGTTGTGCTTCTTCATCACATCGTCGAAGCGGCGGGCGAAGGCATCGTCGGCAAGCTTCTTGCGGCGCTGGATGTCGGCTGAAGCAACCATGTTCTTCTCATGCATCTCCAAAAGGTCGCCGATGTGCTTCTGCGAGGCGGCGCCGATGCCGGCCATCGTCTCCTCGGCCGTGTTGTCGACCTGGCTGCCCAGCGTGTTGATCTTGTGGGCGACGTCCTGCTGGGCGGCGGTCTTCAGCGAATCTTCCAGCGCCTTGTACAGCACGATGCGCTGCTCGGTGTCGATGGTCAGCTTGTTGATCAGCGTAGACTGCGCGGCGATCTGGTTGTTGAGCGAATCGACGAAGGTCTGGAACATCGAAGTGTAGCGCTCCAGCGTCTGGCTCTCGGCAAGCAGTTCCTGCTCCTTGGCCTGCTTTTCGTTGTATTCGGTCGCCATTTTCGAGCGCTCGCCTTCAAGCTCAGTGCGCTCCTTCTGCGTCGTGGAGGCGGCGATCTTGTTCTCGATGTCGAGCAGCAGAGGGTTCAATTCCTCGATGCGCTTCTGCACCGCCTCGAGGTTGGACATGGTCGTCTTGCGGCGCTCGATCACCTGCGACAGGCTGGTCTCGGAAGTCTTGTAGCGCTGGTCGAGGACCTGCTTCTGCGCCTTCAGGATGCCGACGATGGTGTCCGACTTCGCCAAAAGCTCCTGCAGATTGCCGGCCAGCGACATGTTGCGGACGCGGTCGGTGCGCATGCGCTGCTTGCGCTGCGCCGAAAAGACGCCGACGAAGTTTTCCCAGCCGGTGTAGTTCTTCATGCTTTCGAATTCGGCGCCGAAGACATTGGTGGCATCCTCGAGCC
>NZ_RZTO01000690.1:0-3386 GCF_003997225.1 Mesorhizobium sp. M2C.T.Ca.TU.002.02.1.1 | reverse complement strand
CGCCCCCGCCGGTCACAAGAACCTTCACGATACCCCCTGTGCCCATCGCCCTTTGCCGTCTATAGCCCCGGAAACGCGAAAGAGTCAGCACCGCAACGACGACTTGGACCATCAGTCGGGAGGGAAAGGGGTGGGCCGCTTCTACCCCGCGCGCCGCATCGCTTTCAGGATCGCCTCGTCGCGCTCGACATTGAGCTTGCTTTCGAAGTCGAAATGCCAATCCCTGTCGCGCGGCGCGGATGTCGAGGCGTCGCCGCGCCGGATTTTCTGGTCCAGGTCGGCGAGCGATCGCGACCAATAGTGATTGATCCTCAATATATCGAGCTTGGGAGGCATGCCGGGGACGATGATCCGTCGATGGGTATCCATCGCTTCGCCGGACAGGAATTTCGACAGATGGACGCCCGGCTTGTAGACCATGCGGGGGTTGACGATTGTCTTGGCTGTCGTGATGTCGGGTCCGGCTCGCATCGTGTAGGCTTCGACCAGCGGGCCTTCAGGCCTTTCGACATGGCCGGAGGAACCGTAAAACGCCTGCCAGACACAGACGCCCGGCAGGTCGCGATAAGCGTCAAGGACGGAGCGCACGTCACGCCCGTCGGGCGCGAACAGAAATTCGTCGATATCGAACAGACCGATCCACAGTGCTTCACGCCAGTGCCTGCGGATACAGTCCTTATAGGCCGACAACTGCCCCACCGGCCGGGGCCAATCGACCAGCGTGACCAGCCCTTGCTGGATGAACGGCTCCAACACGGTCTTGAAGTCGTCGGTCGAGAAATTGTTGTAGAGATAGAAATGCTCAAATCCCACGCTCTGGTGGAATCTGATCCATTCGGCGAGGAAAGGCGCTTCCTCGCGGAAGATGGCGCAGGCCGTCAGGTTGAATCGTGGAGCTTTAGACACTGCCCGCTCGCGCCAACTCGCACGCATGGATAGCGGCATGCGAACAAAGGCCTTGAGAGATTTCCTGAAGTTTTTCAATGCGGTACCCTAAGCGCTGTCAAGCTTGATTGCCACGGCGCATGGGCTCGCATGGCCTATCCCCGCTTGCGCAATTCCGGGTGCATCTCGATCTCGCGGGCAAGCGAGACCGCCGCGTTCACATAGGGCTCCTGCCGGGCGACGCTCCAATATTTGAGCTCGTCGAGGGGAATGTTCTCGCCCGTTACCGCGCAGCGCACGAATGAGCCGGGACTGGTGACCTGGAAGTCGCCGTCGAGATAGCGGATCCGGGCTTCCCTGCCGCCCGGGCCTTCGAAACGGTTCATCATGAAAGGACGCTTGCGTTCATCGGGGTTTCAATCGCCACAAATCGCAAGCAACGTCAAGCTTGACGCAATGCTCATCCGGTATGGCTGAGCTGCAAAATGGTTTCCGGAAGCCGGCATGGACATCACCTCGACCCGTTTGAACGCGCTGATCGGTGAAGCGCTCGCCCCGCAGCCGGTGCCGTCGCCCAAGGCCGATCCGGCGGTGGCGGCCTTGATCAAGACGCTGGTCCAGCCGCAGGCGCCCTCTACGGGACAGGCGGCGCAGATCGCGGCCCAGTCGCTGCAAAGCGCGCAGCCGCGCCCTGCCGCGCTGGCATCGCAACGCCTGTCGTCCTCCGAGGCCGAGGATGCTTACCGGGCCATCATGGAGCCCGATGCCGCCGCCGACGATGCGCCGGCTAGACCCCCGACGGGCAGGGCGGCGACGGATACCGATCAGGCGTCGCGCGGCTTCGTCCCGCCACCGGCAGCGGTCGCCGACAATACGCCCAGGCCTGCGGCTGCGCCGGCATTGTCCACATTTTCGCCGGCCGTGGCTTCCGCCTCGATGCTGGTCGCGGCCAACGCCAATGCGCCGCAGCCGCGCGGTGCCGCTGTCCGTCCGGCCGGTCATGCGCCGCGCTCCGATTCCGTCGCGGTATCGCTCTGGACGATATCGGTCGTAACGGCCGTCGTCTCGGCAGTGACCGCGACGATCATGGTGCTGTTGCTTCGCTAAAGCATGTCTCCCGAAAGTGGGAACCGGTTTCGGGATGAAGACATGCGTAAAATCAAAAACCTAAAGCGCATGGAGCGAATCTGAAAGATCGCGACGCGTTTAGACGTCGTCCTGAAGGAAAGCTTCGAGCTTTTCCGGAGCAAGCCCAGCCTGTTCGGCAATGCGTTTGGCAAGGTCCGCCGCGGCCGCGCGCGGCCGGCCGACCGGGCGGTCCATCCAATAGGACACCGGATTGAGCGCAACGCGCTCATCGACGCCGACGATACGCCCGGATTGAAGCTGGTCTGCCGTCAGCGGCGGGCGCGCCAGCGCGACACCCAACCCGTGCGCCGCCGCGTCCAACACCAGATTATAGTCCTCGAAACGCCTGTCCTGCGGACGAGGACGGTAATCGACGTCTTGCGCTGCGAACCATGCGCGCCATGCGGACGCGTCGGAATCGTTGATCAGCGGGAACTTCAGCAGCCGGGCAGGATCGCCACGCCCGATCTCCCTGGCGAGCTCCGGCGAGGCGATGGGAAAAACCTGCTCCTCAAAAAGCTGCACCGAGACCCGGCCGGGGATGCGGCCGCGCCCGCAGCGCACCGAAAGATCGATGCCTTCGTCGGCGAGATCGGCCTGGCGGTTGTCGACATCGAGCACGATGCGCAGCTTGGTCGGGCTGTTCTCGAGCGTCGCCATGCGCGGCATCAGCCAAAGCCCACTGACCGACGGGATCGAGGCCAGCCGCACCACGGCGGTGCCGCGCGGCTCGACCCAGCGGTCGGAGTTGAACGAGATCAGGGCGAAGGCCTCGGCGGTCCGCAAATGCAGGCGGTTGCCCTCGATCGTCAGCGTGACGCCGCGCGCGTTGCGCTCGAACACTTTCAAGCCAAGCCAGTCCTCCAGCTTGGCGATCTGGCGGCTCACCGCGCCATGCGTGAGGTTGAGTTTTTCGGCCGCCGCCGAAAAGCTCCCCGTGCGCGCCGCCGCGTCGAAGGCGCGCAGGGTCTCGAGCGGCAATATCTGGTCCGAGCTGTGATCCATGCTCACAGCTGACCCTCGAATTGGTCGTTTGTCAATCGGCCGGCAATGGCGTTTTCTGCCTCCATGACACGGAAAGACGAGGCTACGGCAATGAGCGCTTACACCGGCACGTTGAATGAGACACAGCGCATGGACACCACCGCCGCGGTCGCGGTGACGTTGACGGTCATCGGCTGGGCCTCGGCTTTCCCGGCGATCCGCGCCGGCCTCGCCGCCTTCCAGCCGCTGGAACTCGGCGCGCTGCGCTTTGCCATCGCGGCGGTCCCGGCCGCCATATTTCTCGCCGTGAAGCGCCCGGCGCTGCCCAGGATCGACGAGCTGTGGCGCTTCGCCTTCGGCGGCGCCATCTTCGTCGCGCTCTATACCGC
>NZ_RZTO01000068.1:0-13252 GCF_003997225.1 Mesorhizobium sp. M2C.T.Ca.TU.002.02.1.1 | reverse complement strand
TATCATTCCTGCCCGTAAATTGGCTTCCGTAATCACTTGATAAGGGAGCCATCCAATGAACTGCATCAGCGCCGCCACCGCCGGAACCGCGACCCGCATAGCCGCCGAGATTTTCGGGGAGACCGGGAAGAGCGAAAACGCTTTCGCGACCAACGCCGTCATCGAAACCATCCTGAGCCGCAGCGCCGCCAAGTACTACGACGCTACCGCCACCCTGAGCGACGACCAGATCCGCGACCTGGTGCGTATCGGCACGTCCGCGCCAACTTCCTTCCACCTGCAGAACTGGCGCTTCATCGCCGTACGCTCGCCTGAAGCCAAGGCAAGGCTGCGTCCGATCGCCTGGAATCAACCCGCGATCACCGATGCCGCGGTGACCTTCATCATCATCGGCCAGCTTGCCGATGCCAGCACCGTTCCCGACCGTCTGGCGCCCGTGGTGGAAGCGGGCATCATGCCGGCGCGTCTGGTGCCGGACTGGGAAATCCCCGCTCGTGGTCTGTATGACAACCAGCCGCAGCGTCAGCGCGACGAGGCCGTGCGCTCCGCGACCTTCGGCGCCGCGGCGATCATCTACGCGGCCCGTTCGCTGGGCCTGGGTTCGACGCCGATGATCGGCTTCGACGCCGAGGCCGTGCACTGCGAGTTCGGCCTGGCCGAGGACGAAGTGCCGGTCATGCTGCTGACCGTCGGGCCGGAGCGGGCCGGCAACTGGCCGCAGAAGCCGCGCCTGCCTGTGGCCGATGTCCTGGACTTCGCATAATCCTCAATTATTTCAGAAGCTTATGGAGATCACGATGGCGAGAACCGCTGCTCTGAAACCGGAACAGGTGCCGGCCGAATCCAAACCGACGCTCGACGCTTTCACCAGGAATATCGGTTTCACACCCAATATGATGGCGGCCTTCGCGCAGAGCCCGATCGCGTTCAACGCCTGGGCCACTCTGCTCGGCTCGCTGAGCAAGGCCCTGGACGTGAAGACGCGTGACAGTATCGGCCTCGCGGTCTCCGAAGTGAACGGTTGCAACTATTGCCTCACGGTTCACAGCTTCACGGCCGAGCATATGGCCAAGTTGCCGGCGGATGACGTCATTCTCGCTCGCAAGGGTCGGGCCAGGGACCCGAAGCGGGACGCGGCCCTGCAATTCGCGCGCAAGGTCATCGAGACCCGGGGGCACGTCAGTGATGCCGACCTGCAAGCGGTTCGCCGGGTTGGCTACACGGATGCGAACATCATCGAGATCGTCGCGTTGGTGGCGATGTACTCCCTGACCAACTTCTTCAACAACGTGTTCGATCACGAGAAGGACTTTCCAGCCGTGATGCCGGCCGGCTCGATCTAGCTCGGTCCTGTCGCAACCTCGTGAAGCCATTGGAACAGTCACATGAACATTCTTCATATCGATGTCAGTCCGCGACAGGAATCGCATAGCCGCCAGCTTTCGGCGGCGATCGTCGAAAGGCTCCTTGAGGTTATGCCCGGGGCGAGCATCAGTCGGCGTGATTTGGGAGCGGATCCGTTGCCTCACACCGCGGCCGACTACGCATTTGTGCTGTCGACGCCGGCCACGTTGGCGGCGCCTCCAAAGGGCGCCGTGGATGTTTCCGAGGCGCTCATTCGGGAAGTCGAGACGGCCGATGTGATTGTCATCGGAACGCCGATGTACAACTTCACCATTCCCTCGATCCTCAAGGCCTGGATCGACCAGATCCTGCGCGTCGGTCGCACGATGAAGTCGACACCGGCCGGAAAGGTGGGAATGCTCCGGGATCGTCCGGTGTTTATCGGCGTCGCTTCCGGTGGCGTTTTCTCCGGCGAGCGAGCGAACCAACCCGATTTTCTCACGCCGTATCTCTCGCTGGCGCTGAACTCCATTGGGCTGAAGACCCTGCAATTCCTCTCGGTGCAGGCCACCGCGTTTCTTGACGGGGACAAGGCCGCATTGGCGAGGGAGAAGGCCTTGGCGGCGATCGATCTGACGGTCGTGCGAGAGCTTCGAGGCGTCGATGGTTGGCCTGCAGTGCTCGCAAGCGCCCGTAGACCGTATCGCGGTGTCCGCCCTGCCCTGAGGCGGGTCGCGCCGGCATTCTGAGGCGCGCCCCGCAAACTCTTGGCACGCCCGCATCTGAACCCTCCGGCGTCCGCCGGACTATGAACACGAGGTCTTTTGACGATGTCACCTACCCGCACCAGAGCAACAGCCGCTGATGGCGGTACGCCTCCCCAGATCGGCGACAGGATCACCGACAAATCAGCGCCACCCGACGACGGCGCCGTCCGCGAATGGATCGGACCGGAGGCGTTCGAGCGCTGGGCCGAGCTGCGAAGCTGGATAGACGAATCCTACCCTGGGGTTTTCACGCCGGACTGGCTCTACGGCGGCAAGAACCGCGGTTGGTCCTTGCGCTACAAGAAGACCAAGGCGCTCTGCACCTTGGTGCCGGAATACCGGCGGTTTTCGGCTGTCGTGGTCATGGGTGGAGCAGAACGAGAGAAGTTCGAGCAGCGGCGTTATGTGTGGCGCCCGCGACTGGTCAAGCTCTACGATGAAGCCAAGACATACATCGACGGAAAATGGCTGACGATTGCCATCGCATCGGCAGATGATCTGCATGATGTGACGGAGCTTCTGACGATGAAGCGCCCGCCGTCGTCGGCATCACGCGGCAATTCGACATCAAGTCCGTCGCGGAAGGCGTCGAACCGATAGCCAACCGCGTGAGAGATCGAAAAGACCTCCCACGCTCGCAATTTACCTCGAACGAACAAGGAGACAATTCCCATGAAAGCAATCGTTGTGACGGACCAGACTGCGGGACCAGCCGGAATGAAGCTGGTGGAGCGGCCCGAGCCGCAAGCCGCGATAAACGACGTCGTCGTTCAGGTTCACGCGGCGGGATTCGTCAACACCGAACTGGAGTGGCCCTCGACCTGGGCGGATCGGGCCTTCCGTGACCGGACGCCGTCGATCCTCGGCCATGAATTGGCCGGCGTGGTCACCGCGCTTGGCTACGGCACCACGGGGCTGTCGATCGGCCAACGGGTGTTCGGCCTGTCGGACTGGCATCGCGACGGCACGCTCGCCGAGTATGTCGCCATGGAGGCACGCAACCTTGCGCCGCTGCCCGGCGATGTCGACTTCACCGTGGGCGCGAGTTTGCCGATCTCGGGCCTCACCGCATGGCAGGGCCTGTTCCAGCATGGCCGCCTTCAGGCGGGACAGAGCGTGCTGGCGCATGGCGCGGCCGGCGCCGTCGGTTCGGTCGTGACGCAGCTTGCGCGGGAAGCCGGCGCCTATGTCATCGGCACCGGACGCGCCGCCGACCGCCAGAAGGCTCTCGACTTCGGTGCAAATGAATTCGTCGACCTCGGGAACGACACCCTGGAGGACGTCGGCGGCGTCGACCTGGTGTTCGACGTCATCGGCGGCGACATCCAGAAGCGGTCCGCAGCGCTGGTCCGGGCCGGAGGAACGCTGGTGACCGTCGTCGCGCCGACGGATGTTCGACCCGCCGACGGCCTGACGATCGACTTCGTCGTCGAGGCCGATCGCGCCCAGCTATCCGAGATAGTCCAGCGGGTACGGGACGGAAGACTGCGGCCGAACATCGGCAAGGTGTCATCTCTCGACGATGCCGTCGCAACCTTCAATTCGACCGAGCGGCGCGCGGGGAAGACCGTCATCCGCGTCCGTCCGTAAAACTTGGAGGAGCTTGGGGGGAGAGGGGCTGTCCTCTCTCCCCGGTTATCATCTTAGAGGTAGCGACCTACGGCTCCATAAGCTGTTGCGCCAGCAGGCCGGCGTGCGGCGTGAGCGCAGAGAAGTCATGCGCACAAAGATGAAGCTGCCTGAGCGCCCAGGGGTCTTGCAGTGGAACAATTGCCAAGCCGAGGCGAGTCAAGTCTTGGGTGGAAGCCTCTGACAAAATCGCGATCCCGACACCGGACTTGACCAGCATCGCGACGTGCTCAATCCGTCTGAATTGAATGCGGTAGTAAATCTGGCGACCCAGGCGGGCCGCACGTTCTCCCAGATGAGCCTCCAGCGCAGCGTCGGACAGGCCAACGAACGGCTCCCCCACGACGTCCGCAAAGGCTACCGATCGTTGGTCGCTGATGCGATGCGTTTCACTCATCACAACGACGAGCTGGTCCTGCGCAATAACGCGAGTCTGCAACGCCGCCAGATCGGCGATGTCGGCTACAACTCCTAGATCAGCACGACCTTCCGCGATGGTCAGAGCAATCTCGTTGCTTGGCCGCTCACTGAGATCAATGGAAAGGTCCGGGTAAGCAACCAGGAATCGGCAGAGCCGATGCGGTAGAAAAGCAGCCAATCCAGCCGTGTTGGACAAGAGCCTGATGCGCCCTTTTAGACCAGTGCCGTAGGTGCGCAGTTCCCCGCGCATCTGCTCCACCTGGTTTAGGATCAAACGGGCATGGCGAACCAGGGCATCACCGGCCGCGGTCGTCGTGACCCCCCGCCTATTTCGTTCCAGGAGCTGCGCGCCAAGCGAAGATTCCATTCCGGAAATGCGTTCGCTCACTGAAGCGAGAGCCAGATTCATGATCTCGGAGCCCTTGGTGAGGCTGCCTTGCTCCACGACGGCCAGGAACAACCGCATATCCGTCAAATCGAAGCGCAAGGCTTTCCCTTCGGTTTTGCCGAATTTTCCCATCGGGAACTACCAATTGTGACGTTTGACTCGCTCGTTTACACCTGTCTGCGCGCGACGTCAGGTTCCCTGATTTTAGACGACAATGCAAGGGGTTGGTGCGGTTGACGCCGAGACGGGCGCCGATTCGTCCGTCGCTGGCCGAGTCATAAACTGCGCGCGGGTGCCATCGGTCGAAACGAAGCCATCGAGTGCAACACGTCCAGGTCGAGTAAGCCGAAAATGACCGATTACTTCCCACCGCACCTCCTGATTGTCGTGTTGACATTCTTCCTCGCCGGGATCGTCAAGGGCGTGGCTGGGATGGGCCTGCCGACCGTCGCTATGGGTATCCTCGGCGCGATTATGTCGCCGGTCAGCGCAGCCTCGCTGCTGGTCATTCCATCCTTTGTCACCAATCTTTGGCAGTTGCTCACCGGGCCGGATTGTCTGGCGCTGACAAAAAGATTCTCGCTGATGATGCTCGGCATCGTGGTTGGCACACTCGCCGGCACATGGCTTCTGACGAGCGTCGATACAGAATATGCAAGCGTTGGATTGGGCTCCGCCTTAATTCTCTATGCGGTACACGGCCTGTGGGCGAAGCCATTGTCGATTCCCGCGCGTCGTGAGCGCTTGCTGTCGCCTGTCATTGGGTTGGCAACCGGAGCAATCAACGGGGCAACTGGGGTTTTCACACTTCCCGCCGTTCCCTACCTCCAGGCCCTCGGCCTTTCCAAAGATAATCTTATCCAGGCATTGGGACTGTCGTTCACGGTCTCGACAATAGCGCTTGCGGCGGGTTTGGCTCGTGGCGGAGCTTTCCATCTTGGAAATGTGACTTTGTCCGCGCTCGCGGTCATTCCCTCGTTGCTGGGCATGTGGGTCGGAACAGCGGTCCGCGAGCGCATAAGCGCCGCAATCTTTCGACGCTCGTTCCTTATTCTCCTAGCAATTCTTGGCCTCGAACTGGCCGTTCACCCATTCTTCCTCTGAGACGGATGACGATGCGCCAGATCGTAAATCCATCCGTTCCATCAGATTCCAAAAGGGGCGCTGCCCGGCAATCAACTGCCGGCTTCAACGAACTTTCTTCCAATCAAAAGCGACACCTCACCTGACCTCCGCGAAGGAATTGCCATGATCATACCACGCCGGAAGGCCCCAGAGCTGATCATCGAAACTCTTGACCACGGGCGCTTTAACCTTGCTATGGAAAAACCAGAGCGCCTGACTCTCGTCTGCTTTTATCGGGGTCTGCACTGCCCTGTTTGCACAAATTACCTGAAGGAGTTGGAGCGCCTGACACCTGCTTTTGCCCAGCGCGGCGTCGAGACGATCGCCGTCAGCTCGGACGGGGAAGCGCGGGCGCGCCAGATGGCGGAAAAGATCGCGGCGAAGAACCTGCGAGTTGGCTACGGTCTGGAATTAAGCGCAGCCCGCGAATGGGGTCTCTACATCTCCGCCTCGCGGGGCAAAAGCTCAATCGACATAGAAGAGCCGCCCATGTTCTCGGAGCCTGGTGTTTTTCTGATCAGACCAGACCAGACGATCTACTACCTCTCGGTGCAGTCGATGCCGTTCGTTCGACCAAATTTCGGTGAAATGCTGCAAGCCGTCGATTACATCATCAAAACTGACTACCCGGCGAGAGGCGAATACGCAGGGCCGGTCTGAACGCGTCTGAAGGACGCGCGGAAGGACATGACGACGCGATTACGACTGGCGCTTCGAAGATCGGCTGCGGCGTAACTTTGACACGCTTCATGCCGGCATTCCTGCAGTGTCACGGTTCGCGCACCGCAGCGCTCTAAACGATCGAGTATGGCAGGACGGCTCGCGAGTCCGGGTCGATGCTCAGCCGCCGCTTGAGTGGCGGTACGGCACGCTGGCCGCAATTGATCCGCTCGCAGATGCGGCACGAGATTCCGATAGGCTGGAAGGCCGCTCGGCCCGACAGGCTGAGGCCGTCGGCATAGACGAAGTCATTGGCGTGAGAGACTTCGCAGCCCAGCGCGATCGCATAGCGCCGTTGTGGCGCGGCAAATCCGCCGCTGCGCTTGGAAATCTCGGTTGCGATCGACAAATAGCGGGTTCCGTCCGGCATCTCGGCGAGCTGACGCACAAATCGGCCAGGGGTCTCGAAGGCCTCGTAGGCGTTCCACAATGGGCAGGCTGCGCCATAGCGGGCAAACTGCAATTTTGCGGCGCTGTGGCGCTTGGTGATGTTGCCGGCCCTGTCGATGCGGGCGAAGAAGACGGGCACGCCCTTCTGCCCCGGTCGCTGCAAGGTGGAGAGCCGGTGCGCCACCTGTTCGAGACTGGCGCCGAAGCGCGCCGCCAGCAATTCTATGTCGTGCCGCACTTCCTTCGCCGCGGCGAGAAAGCGTCCGTAGGGAAGCACCAGCGCTCCGGCAAAATAGTTTCGCAATCCGATGCGGCAGATGTCGCCCGCTTCCGTCGTTCGGAAACCGGCGCGCGCGATGATCGTGTCGACCTCTTTGCGCCGCTCCAGCGCGGCGATCTGGAAAGCGAGCTGGAAGGCGCGCGAAGCGCTATCCAGATAAGGACTGAGATAGAGCACCTTGGCCTTGCCGTCGTAGCGGCGCAACACCTCGCTGCCGTCGTCCGAATTGGCGACGCGCACGCCGTGCCGCTTCTCCAGGTGCTCCGCCATGACGGCGATGCCGTCCTGCTCGCCGATCCGCAGATCGCTCGCGAGGCTCTCGGCGGCCAGGTCCAGATCGCCGATGTAATTGTCGACGAAATGAAAGAAGTCACGCACCTCCTCGTAAGGGGTCGGCTCGGAAAAGCTGTCGGTGCGCACCATCTGGTCGTCGATGCTGGCAAGCTGCTCGCTGTTGCGCCGGTACGCCTGATGGCAGGCGAGCAGCGCATGAGCGAACGCTGGCGCGCTCTGCGCCACCAGCTTCAATTCCTGCGATCCGGGCGACAGCACGTCGAACAGCGGATCGGCCAGCGCCTCGCTGAGCGCCGAGAGCAGGCGGTCGCTGTCGCTGCCGGAAAAGGCCGACAGGTCGACCCGGAACTTCTCGGCCAGCGACAGCAGCACCGAGGCCGAGATGGCGCGCTGATTGTTCTCGATCTGGTTGAGATAGCTGGTCGAAATCCCCAGCCTCTCGGCAAAGACAGCCTGGGTTGCCTTGTTGGCTTCACGCAGCTCGCGGATCTTGCGGCCGATAAAGAGTTTCGAGGGCGCCATTTTTGCAATTTCGCATTTTTCTATTTGCAAAAATGCTTGCATAGCGTTTGCACCTTTTCAACCGTTTTCTCCATCCCGCCCGAGCGCTAGCTGTCTGCCCCGATCCCAGCCGATGGGGAAGACATGACGACAATCGTTTCGACCTTGCGTGCGCCCCATCGGGCCGCGGCGCTCGATATAGTCCCATTACAGGCGGTGCGGTCGTTCGCCCCCGGCAACGCCGGGTTCGACAGGAAGGCACAACGCTGATGCGCGCCGTGCTGGAACAGCTGGAGGCGAGGCGCGTCGAAGCCCGCCTTGGCGGCGGCCAGAAACGCATCGATGCCCAGCATGCGAAGGGCAAGCTGACAGCGCGCGAACGTCTGGACGTGCTCCTCGATGAAGGATCCTTCGAGGAATACGACATGTACGTCACTCACCGGGCGACCGAGTTCGGCATGGCTGCCCAAAAGATCGCCGGCGATGGCGTCGTCACCGGCTGGGGCACGATCAACGGCCGCATGGTCTATGTCTTCAGCCAGGACTTCACCGTGCTCGGCGGCTCGCTGTCGGAGACGCATGCCCGAAAGATCTGCAAGATCATGGACATGGCTGTGAAAAACGGCGCGCCGGTCATCGGCCTCAACGATTCCGGCGGCGCGCGCATTCAGGAAGGCGTGGATTCGCTTGCAGGCTATGCCGACGTCTTCAAGCGCAACGTGGACGCCTCCGGCGTGGTGCCGCAGATATCGGTGATCATGGGGCCATGCGCGGGCGGCGCCGTCTATTCGCCGGCCATGACCGACTTCATTTTCATGGTGCGCGACACCTCCTACATGTTCGTCACCGGCCCGGACGTGGTGAAGACCGTGACCAACGAGATCGTCACGGCGGAGGAGCTCGGCGGCGCCGGCACGCACACGCAAAAATCCTCCGTGGCCGACGGTGCTTTCGAGAACGATGTCGAGGCGCTGGAGGCGATCCGCAGGCTGTTCGACTTCCTGCCGCTCAACAATCGCGACAAGCCGCCGGTCAGGCCGTTTCATGACGACCCGGCGCGCCTCGACATGCGGCTGGACACGCTGGTGCCCGACAGCGCCAACAAACCCTACGATATGAAGGAGCTGATCCTGGCCATCGCCGACGAAGGCGACTTCTTCGATATCCAGGAGGCCTATGCCAGGAACATCATCACCGGCTTCCTGCGGCTCGAAGGCCAGACCGTGGGCGTCGTCGCCAACCAGCCGATGGTGCTGGCGGGATGCCTCGACATCGATTCAAGCCGCAAGGCCGCCCGCTTCGTGCGCTTCTGCGACGCTTTCAACATCCCGCTTCTGACGCTGGTCGACGTGCCCGGCTTCCTGCCCGGCACGAGCCAAGAATATGGCGGCGTGATCAAGCACGGCGCCAAGCTTCTCTTCGCATACGCGCAGGCGACGGTGCCGATGGTGACGCTGATCACGCGCAAGGCCTATGGCGGCGCCTATGACGTGATGGCCTCCAAGCATATCGGCGCCGACGTGAACTATGCCTGGCCGACCGCCGAGATCGCCGTGATGGGGGCCAAGGGCGCGACCGAGATCCTTTATCGCTCGGAACTCGCGGACGCGGGCAAGATCGCGGCGCGGACCAGGGAGTACGAGGCGCGTTTCGCCAATCCGTTCGTGGCGGCCGAACGCGGCTTCATCGACGAGGTGATCATGCCGCATTCGTCGCGCAAGCGCATCGCCCGCGCCTTCGCGGCGCTGCGCGGCAAGAACCTCGAGCCGCGCTGGAAGAAACACGACACCATGCCGCTGTGAGGGTCCATGTGCACGCAGGTCCGGATTGACGGAATTCTCTGTTCGACCCCGCGGCAACTGGCCGCCCGGCTCGGTGCCGAAAGACCCCTCGAATGGGTGGATCACCGTGGCGAGATGGACTGGTGCCTGTGCGTGATTGACGTGCCGAGGACACTGGAGCGTTCGGCGCTGAAATGGACGCGCAAAGACGAGTCGGAAACATTTGTGGTCGAGCGATAATGTTCAGGAAAATCCTCATCGCCAATCGCGGCGAGATCGCCTGTCGCGTCATCCGCACGGCCCGCAAGCTCGGCATAGCGACAGTGGCGGTCTATTCGGATGCCGATCGCGACGCGCTCCATGTGAAGATGGCGGATGAGGCCGTCCATATCGGGCCACCGCCTTCCAACCAATCCTACATCGTCATCAGCAAGATCGTGGACGCGGCGAAGGCCGTTGGCGCCGATGCGGTGCATCCGGGCTACGGCTTCCTGTCGGAGAACGCCAACTTCGCCGATGCGCTGAAGGATGCCGGCATCGCCTTCATCGGCCCGCCTGTGGCGGCGATCGAGGCGATGGGCGACAAGATCACCTCCAAGCGCATCGCCGCCGCTGCCGGCGTCTCCACCGTGCCCGGCCATATGGATCTGATCGAGGACGCCGACGAAGCCGTGCGCATCGCCGCTTCGATTGGCTATCCGGTGATGATCAAGGCCTCCGCCGGCGGCGGCGGCAAGGGCATGCGCATCGCCTGGAGCGACCGCGAGGCGTGCGAGGGATTCCAGTCGTCTAGGAACGAGGCCAGGGCTTCCTTCGGCGACGACCGCATCTTCATCGAGAAATTCGTCACCGAGCCGCGTCATATCGAGATCCAGGTGCTGGGCGACCGGCACGGTAACATCGTCTATCTCGGCGAGCGTGAATGCTCGATCCAGCGGCGCAACCAGAAGGTCATCGAGGAAGCGCCGTCGCCCTTCCTCGACCCGGTCACGCGCAAGGCCATGGGCGAGCAGGCCGTCGCGCTGGCACGTGAGGTCGGCTATTTCTCGGCCGGCACCGTCGAGTTCATCGTCGACGGCAGGAAGAATTTCTACTTCCTGGAGATGAACACGCGTCTTCAGGTCGAGCATCCGGTGACCGAACTGGTCACCGGCCTCGATCTCGTCGAGGAGATGATCCGGGTCGCCGCCGGCGAAAGGCTGCGCTTTGGCCAGGAGGATGTGAAGCTGAATGGCTGGGCGATCGAAAGCCGGCTCTATGCCGAGGATCCGTACCGCAATTTCCTGCCCTCCATCGGGCGCCTGACGCGCTACCGGCCGCCGGTCGAGGGGCCGCGCGAGGACGGCACGATCCTGCGCAACGACACCGGCGTGTTCGAGGGCGGCGAGATCTCGATGTATTACGATCCGATGATCGCCAAGCTCTGCGCCTGGGCGCCGGACCGCAGCGGAGCGATCGATGCTATGGCGCATGCGCTCGACGATTTCGAGGTGGAAGGCATCGGTCACAACCTTCCGTTCCTGTCGGCGGTGATGGGACAGCCGCGCTTCCGCGAGGGCCGGCTGACCACGGCCTACATCCAGGAAGAGTTTCCGGACGGTTTTCTGGGCGTCGAGCCGGACGATGCACAGGCGCGCCTGCTGGCGGCCGTCGCCGCCTTCGTCAATGCCAGGATCGTTCGCCGGTCGGCGCGGATTTCGGGCGCTCTCGCCAATCATCCGCGCAGCATCGGCAAGGACTGGGTCGCGACGGTGGCCGATCGCGAATTCGCGCTCGCCATCGTCGAGAGCGAGGACGGCGAGGTCATCGCCTTCGCCGACGGGCCGAGCTTCGCGGTGTCGAGCGATTGGCTGCCGGGCGACAGCCATGCGGCCTTCGTCGTGAACGGTGAAGCGGCGGGCGTGAAGGTGGCGCTCAACGGCTCCGGCTTGCGGCTGCGCTGGCGGGGCATCGACGTCATCGCATTTGTACGCTCGCCGCGTGTGGCCGAGCTTGCCCGGCTGATGCCGGTGAAGACGCCGCCCGACACCTCGAAGATGCTGCTGTGCCCGATGCCGGGCGTCATCACTTCGCTCGCGGTGCAGGTGGGCGACACGGTCGAGGCCGGACAAACGCTTGCGACCGTGGAGGCGATGAAAATGGAAAACGTGCTGCGCGCCGAGCGCCGGGCAGTGGTCAAGGCGATCGCGGCGAGAGCCGGCGCAAGCCTTGCGGTCGACGAATTGATCATGGAGTTCGAGTGATGGCCGACGAACTCGAGCAGTGGCGCGCCCTGGCCGAGCGGGAGCTCAAGGCCGACCCGGACATGCTTACCTGGCGCACCCCTGAAGGCATCGCGGTCAAGCCCCTCTACACGGCACGGGATCTCGAGGGGAACGACTATCTCGGCGGCCTGCCGGGGCAAAAACCGTTCCTGCGCGGCCCGCGCGCAACCATGTATGCCGGTCGCCCCTGGACCATCCGGCAATATGCCGGCTTCTCGACGGCGGAAGCCTCCAACGCCTTCTACCGCAAGGCGCTTGCCGCCGGCCAACAGGGCGTGTCGGTCGCCTTCGACCTTGCCACCCATCGCGGCTACGACAGCGACCACCCGCGTGTCGAGGGCGATGTCGGCAAGGCGGGCGTCGCGATCGATTCCGTCGAGGACATGAAGATCCTGTTCGACGGCATCCCGCTCGACAAGGTTTCGGTATCGATGACCATGAACGGCGCGGTGATCCCGATCCTCGCCAGCTTCATCGTCGCGGGCGAGGAGCAGGGCGTGCCGCGCGCGCAGCTCTCGGGCACGATCCAGAACGACATCCTCAAGGAGTTCATGGTCCGCAACACCTACATCTACCCGCCCGAGCCCTCGATGCGGATCGTCGCCGACATCATCGAATTCACGGCGAGGGAGATGCCGAAATTCAACTCGATCTCGATCTCCGGTTATCACATGCAGGAGGCCGGGGCGACGCTGGTGCAGGAGCTCGCCTTCACGCTCGCCGACGGGCGCGAATATGTCCGCGCGGCGCTGAAGAAAGGGCTCGATGTCGACGACTTCGCCGGCCGGCTGTCCTTCTTCTTCGCCATCGGCATGAACTTCTTCATGGAGGCGGCCAAGCTACGCGCGGCCAGGCTGCTATGGACCCGGATCATGGAGGAGTTCCAGCCGAAGAAGGCCTCCTCGTTCATGCTGCGCACGCACTGCCAGACATCCGGCGTGTCGCTGCAGGAGCAGGATCCCTACAACAACATCGTGCGCACCGCCTTCGAGGCGATGAGCGCGGTGCTGGGCGGCACGCAGAGCCTGCACACCAATTCCTTCGACGAGGCGATCGCGCTGCCGACCGAGTTCTCGGCCCGCATCGCGCGCAACACGCAGTTGATCCTCCAGCACGAGACGGGCGTGACCAGGGTGGTCGATCCGCTGGCCGGCTCCTACTACGTCGAGAGCCTGACCAAGGAACTGGCCGATGCCGCCTGGACGCTGATCGAGGAGGTCGAGGCCATGGGCGGCATGACCAAGGCCGTCCATGAGGGACTGCCGAAGCGCATGATCGAGGAAGCCGCGACCCGCAGGCAGGCGGCGATCGACCGCGCCGACGAGGTGATCGTCGGCGTCAATCGCTAC
>NZ_RZTO01000689.1:0-3389 GCF_003997225.1 Mesorhizobium sp. M2C.T.Ca.TU.002.02.1.1 | reverse complement strand
CTGGCCGGCCCGCTCGGGGCGGCCGCGCCTCAATTCGACAGCGGTCCGCTGGCGCAGTTCCTGACACAGCGCGCGCTGGAGAAGGAGCAGCAGCGGGTCGAGGCGATGCAGGCGGCGCTGCTCGAAAAGCAGCGGCTGCGGCGCGAAGTGCGCTATTACGCGGCACTGCAGACGGAGCGCGACAAGGCGGCCGAGGAGCTGCGCCGGCAAGAGGAAGAGGCGCGGCAGAAGGCCGAGGCGGAAGCCAGGGCCAAGGCCGAAGCGGAAGCGCAGGCACAGGCGGAAGCCGAGGCAAAGGCCAAGGCCGACGAAGAGGCGAGGGCAAAGGCGGAAGCGGATGCCAAGGCGCAGGCCGAAGCGGACGCCAAGGCGAAGGCCGACGCACAGGCGAAGGCCGAGGCCGAGCAGCGGGCCGCGGACGAAGCGGCCAAGGCACAGGCAGAGGCCGATCGCAAGAAAGCGGAGCAGGCGAAGCTGGAAGCAGCACGCAAGGCGGCCGAGCAAGCACGGAAGGTCGACGGATCGCTGCCCGGCGTCAACGACGGTTCGACCCCTGCGCCGGTGAAGCCCAAGCCCAACCCGTTCACGATCGACAATCTGTTGAAGTCGCTCGACGGCGGTTGAGCTTTACGCCGCACGCGTGGCGGAGTTGGCCCAGATGCGCCGACGCGCCTAGGACTCTTCCTGGCGCGAGAGCAGACGCCGCAGCATCGGCTCTATGCGCGACAGCTCATCGAGATGCGCGGCCGACAGTTCGGCCAGGCGATCATCGGCCAAAGGGGTGAGCTGCAGCAGGACACGACGGTGATCGCTCTTGTCCTGATCGCGTGTGACCAGGCCTGCCTCGGCAAGGCGGTTCACCAGCTCCACCGCGCTGTGGTGGCGGATGCGCAGCCGCTCAGCGAGATCGCCCACCGCCACCGGTCCGCCGCTTGGAAATCCCTTGATCGCCAGCAGCGCCTGGTGCTGGCGCGGCGTGAGGCCCGCCTCATTGGCCTGGACCTGGCTGAATTCGAGAAAGCGGCGGATCAGGTAACGGAACTGTGACAGCCGCTGGTAGTCGGCCTGGCTGATGGCGGGACGTGGTTTCGGCGGCGTCATTCCCCGACTTATGGTCCTTTCCCGAAAAAGCTCAACAGGTTGTCGCGATCCCTGTCCAAAATGACGCGGAGCAGGTCGCGAAAACGGCTTGAAGATTTATATCGTATTACGATATTAGGCCACCTGAAACCGGACGGCCTTTGCGCCGCCAGAAAGTTCAGGCTCCCAAAATGAAATCCGCTCACGCCGGCAACGGCCATCTTCGCGACTTCACGACCGACACGCGCGTGCTCATCATCGCGGCCATCGCCGTGGTGGTGGCGACCGCCGGGCTCTTTGCCGGCATCGTTCTCCTGAAGCTCATCAGGCTTGCCACCAACATCGCCTATTTCGGCCAGTTCTCGCTGGCCGACCTCAAGCTCGAGGATACGCCGCTTGGGCTTGCCGCCGTGCTCGTGCCGGTGATCGGCGCGCTGATCATCGGCCTGATGGCGCGCTTCGGCAGCGAGAAGATCCGTGGCCACGGCATCCCCGAGGCCATCGAGGCGATCCTGCTCGGGCGCTCACGGCTCGACGCCAAGGTCGCGGTGCTGAAGCCGCTGTCGTCGGCGATCTCGATCGGCTCGGGCGGACCGTTCGGCGCCGAAGGTCCGATCATCATGACCGGCGGCGCCATCGGCTCGCTGATCGCGCAGATGCTGCCGGTCAGCGACAACGAGCGCAAGACGCTGCTTGTGGCGGGTGCGGCGGCCGGCATGACGACAGTGTTCGGCACGCCGATCGCCGCCATCATGCTCGCGGTCGAGCTGCTGCTGTTCGAATGGACGCCGCGCAGCTTCATCCCGGTCGCCGTCGCCGCGATCGTCGCGGAAGTCGAGCGCACCCTGCTGCACATGCCAAGCCCGATCTTTCCGTTTTCAGGCAGCATGGAGGCATCGGTCGCCGGGCTGGGCGGCTGGGTGCTGGTCGGCATTGCCGCCGGGCTGCTTTCGGGATTGCTGACGCAATTGGTCTATGCCTGCGAGGACGCCTTCCTGAAGTTGCCGATCCACTGGATGTGGTGGCCGATGATCGGCGGCCTGGTAGTCGGCATCGGCGGGCTGATCGAGCCGCACGCGCTTGGTGTCGGTTACGACAACATCGCCAACATGCTCGACGGCCGCACGGTCGCGACCGCCGCGCTGCTGCTTCTGGTGGTGAAGGCCATCATCTGGGCGGTGGCGCTGGGTTCGGGAACCTCCGGCGGCGTGCTGGCGCCGCTGCTCATCATGGGCGGCGCGATGGGAGCGGTGCTCTCGGGCATCCTGCCCGAGGCGAGCCCCGGCTTCTGGCCGCTGCTGGCGATGGCTGCCACCATGGGCGGCACCATGCGCGCGCCGCTCACCGCGACCTTCTTCGCCACCGAGCTCACCGGCAACACGCATGTTCTGGTGCCGCTGATCGCGGCCTGTGCCACCGCGCATGCGGTCACCGTGCTGTTGATGAAGCGCTCGATCCTGACCGAGAAAGTGGCGCGGCGCGGGCATCATCTCGTGCGCGAATACCGTGTCGATCCTTTCGCCCTCACCAGGGTCAATGAAGTGATGACGACCAAGGTCGAGAGCGTGCCGGCGACGATGACGCTGCATGGCGCGGCAACCTTCCTGACCGCTCCCGACACGCGGCATCCGAGCTTCCCGGTGATCGATGAAGCGGGGCATGTGCTCGGCGTCATCGATCCGCCGGCGATCCTGCGCTGGCGTCGTAACGGCAAGCACCGCAAGGCGACCCTCCGCGAACTGCTCGCCGGCAGCAAGATCACGCTCGCCTATCCGGACGAGTATCTTGAGGCGCTTTCCGACAAGCTGCTCACCGCCAATGTCTCTCACCTGCCGGTCGTCTCACGCGAGGAAGAACGGCTCATCGGCTATATCGGCTGGAAAGACATGATGCGGGTAAGATCGAAAAAGCAGGCGGAGGAGCGCGACCGCGCCGCCTTGCTCAGCTTTGGCGTGAAGCGGGAACCGCAACAGAGCGTCAGCGATCCGGCCTAAACAATCCTCAGGACGTCGCGCCGCCGCGTTTCGCCCAGGCGAGCACATAGAGCCTCAGCGCGGATGACAGGTTGGCGTCGCGGGTGCGCGTCTCGTCGATCTCGGCGACCAGGGCCGCGAGCGACAGCGAACGCTGCGCGGCGATGGCGACGAGGTCGTCATAGAAGGGCTGCTCCAGGGAAAAGCTGGTGCGGTGACCGCGGATCGTTACCGAACGTTTTTCGACCGCGGCCATTGCAGGACTCAGCGCTTGCCGGGGTCGTCGGGTTTTTCCCGGCGATGGCCGGCCACGAATTTCTCGGCCTTCTCCGACGT
>NZ_RZTO01000688.1:0-3392 GCF_003997225.1 Mesorhizobium sp. M2C.T.Ca.TU.002.02.1.1 | reverse complement strand
TGTTGCTGCACCTGCAGCGCCTGGAGGCGGGTCGATTCCTTGTTCATGTCGGCATCGACGAGCTGGCCGACGCCGCGATCGATGGAGTCCATCAGGCTCGTGGTGAATGTCTTCTGCAGGTCGATCGAACTCTTGGCGGCGCCGAGCTTGGTGGCGGCGTTCGTCATATCCTTCAGCGCGGCGTCGACGACGTTCATCATTGCCTGGATCTGGGTGTCGCTGGCAGCCGTGCCGCCCGAGAAGATGGTCAGGCCGGCGACCGAATAAGTGTCGGTGGCGGCGGCAGCGGCGCCCAGGGTCGGGGTCGAGGCCGTGGTGACAGCGGCGCCGGTGGTGCCGAGGCGCTCCGTGTCGAGGATGCCCTTCGCGGTCGGGGCAGCGCCCGAGTCATAGAGCTTGATGCTTTCCACGTTGACGTCGATCGTCGAGATGGAAACCGAACCGGTGGCGCTGCGGTTGAACGCCGAGACGATCTTGACGTCCGCCGCCGTGCCCGAAGCCGTAGACACCGACAGCATGTTGGTGCCGGAGAAGGTGGCGCCGTCGGCATAGGCCTTCAACTGGTCCTGAAGCGCCTTGATTTCAACCTGGGTCTTTTCCTTGGAAGCATCCGTCTGGCCGTAGGACGCGGTCAGCTTCTGCTGGATCTGGTTGATGGTGCTGATCGCGCTGTCCATGCCGGTGTAGGCGGTGTCGACCTTCGAGGCGCCGAGGCCCAGAGCGTCCGAAACGGTGGACATGGCCTGGTTGTCGGAGCGCATCGTGGTGGCGATCGACCAGTAAGCGGCGTTGTCGGAAGCCTGCGAGACGCGATAGCCCGTCGAGATGCGGGCCTGGGTGGTGTCGAGGTTCTTCTGGGTGGCGTTCAAGCTCTGCAGAGCGGTCAACGCCGAGGCGTTGGTCATGATACTGGCCATGGCTACTCGTACCTATTTTTACACGGATTTTTTGACATACCGGCTTGTCCGGTATGACGGTGCGGCATCATGCCAATGACCGTTCAGTTAGGTCACCCGCCATCTGCGAGCGACTATGGCGGGAAGTCCCTACCAAAGACCTAAATCGGACGGTTAATCGAAAATATATTGCGCAAAATTTGTGCGGGACGGGGACGGCATTTCGACAGCCGTCCGAGCGTCGTCAGGTGAAGGATCGCACTAGGCTGCCGACCAGAAGGTTCCAGCCGTCGATCAAAACGAAAAACAGAATCTTGAACGGCAGCGACACCACTGTCGGCGGCAGCATCATCATGCCCATGGCCATGGTGACGGTGGCGACGATGAGGTCGATAACGAGGAACGGCAGAACAATGAGAAAGCCGATCTCGAAGCCGCGCCGGATTTCCGAGATCATGAAGGCCGGCACCAGGATGCGCAGGTCGACGGTCTCGCGCGATACGGTCTGGCCGCGCTCGCGGGCGAGGTCGGCGAAGAGGTCGAAATCCTTGTCGCGCACATTGTGCAGCATGAAGTCGCGGAACGGACCGGAGATCTTCTCGAATGCCTCGCCTTGCGTGATCTGGTTGTCCATCAGCGGCTTCACGCCGGTGTTCCAGGCCTGGTCGAAGGTCGGCGCCATGACATAGAAGGTCATGAACAGCGACAGCGAGATCAGGATCAGGTTTGCCGGCGTCGATTGCAAGCCGATGCCGGCGCGCAGGATCGAGAAGGCGATGACGAAGCGGGTGAAGCTCGTCACCATGATCAGAAGGCCAGGCGCCACCGAAAGCACGGTGAGCAGGCCGAACATCTGGATCAGGTAGCCGACGGTCGTACCGTCGGCTTTGCCAATGCCGCCAAGATCGAGCTGCTGGGCCGCGGCGACGGAAGTGGTCGCGACGATGAGCGCCGTGGCTGTGAGGAACTTTCTCATTCGAGCAGCATCGTCCTGACGAGAACCTGTTTGACGTGGCCAGCGCTGCGCAGCGCCGCGCGCTCCTCGAGATCGGCCTTGAGATGCTGGTAACCGCTGGCGCCCTCGATCTGGTGCAGCTTGAGCGTGCGCACATAGGCGAGCAGGTCCTGGTGGATCTGCTCGGTCATTTCCTGCGGCTGGGGAGCATCGTAGAGCAGCGACGCTTCCAGCCGGATCCAGACATCCGACGGCGAGGCGAGATTGGTGGTGATCGCCGCCAGTTGCACCAGCGTCGGCCCGGCAGCCGCCTTGCCGCCCTCGGCGGGTTTTTCCGCGGTGCCGGCGTTCTCCGGCGCCGCGGGCACCGGCGCCGGCGTTTCGCCTTGCTTGAGATAGCCGCCGGAAACCCAGCCCATGCCGATGGCCGCGCCCGTCATGACCAGGAGCATGGCGAGCTGGATCACCAGGGAAGGTCCCTTCTTGGGTTGGACCTGCTCGACATTGGCCACGGCAACGCTCTCCCGGCCCTAGAAAGGAAGAACCTGGTCGAGGACCTGCTGGCCATAGGCCGGCTGCTGGACCTCGCTCACACGGCCTCGACCGCCATAGGAGATGCGCGCCTCGGCGATGCGCTCATATGGGATGGTGTTCTCAGCGCCGATGTCGGACGGACGAACCATGCCGGCGATGGTCAGCACGCGGAGCTCATAGTTGACTCGGACCTCCTGCGAGCCCCTGATCATCAGATTGCCGTTGGGCAGCACCTCGGTCACGACGGCGGCGACGTTGAGGGCGATGTCTTCCGAGCGCTTGATCTCGCCGTCGGCATTGGTCTCTGTGCTGGAGCTCAAGCCGGCGTCGCCCTTGCCGCTTGTGCTCTTGCCGTCCCATCCGAGCGTGACGTCGTAGCCGAGCTTGCGCGCGGCGGTGCGGCTGCGGTCGTTCTGGTTCTTGAAATTGGCCCGGTCGTTGAGCCTGATGTTGACGGTAAGGATGTCGCCAGCGCGCAGCGCGCGCGGATCGGTAAACAGCCGGCTCTGGCGGTCGTCCCACAGCGAGAATTTCTTCGGCCGCGAGGCCGGCGGCTCGGGATAGCTGTAGGGACCGGAGGCGCCGTCGCCGATACCGGAACCAACCGGCGATAAGGCGGGTTCCCTGCCGATCTCCTTGAAATTGGTGCCGCAGCCGGACAGCGCCGCGACAGAGACCAGGACGAGCAGTTTCAATTTCATGACGGATCAACCCTTCGCGCCGCGCTGGCCATGATGCCGGTGAGCGTCGCCGCCGCCTTCTGGTCCATTTCATTTAGGATGACGCCGGCCTTGCGCGAATCGAGCTTCATCAGGATGGCCGCCGCTAGTTCGGCATTGACCATCGCCAGACGTTCGGCGGCGGCGTCGGGCTTCATGCCGGCATAGATCTTGACGACGCCGTCCTCGGCACGCGCCAGGAACACTTCGCGGCGCTTCAGCCATTCCTCGTATTCGGCCTTTTTTGCCTCCAACGCTTTCATGCGCTCATCGATGCCGGCCTGCAGC
>NZ_RZTO01000687.1:0-3396 GCF_003997225.1 Mesorhizobium sp. M2C.T.Ca.TU.002.02.1.1 | reverse complement strand
GCTCGGACCTGATGGCGCTGATGCCCCAGATCGATCTGGTGCTGACCATCGGTGGCTATGCGCAGGCATGGCATATGGGCACGACACGCCTGCCGTCGCTGACCGAGACGGTCAGGAACTGGCGCGCCATATGGGATGGACCGTCCATTCCGAAAGTGCTGCCGCTGCCGCATCCGTCGTGGCGAAACACCGGCTGGCTTAAGAAGAATCCCTGGTTTGAAATGGATTTGCTGCCCTTCCTGAGGTCGGAAATCCGCTATCGCATCGATTAGGCATTCTGCAAGATATCACTCGCTTTTCGTGCCTTTGGCAGAATTTCTTTCTTGTTAAAGGCCTCGATAAAAGGGATTATGGAGAAACTATTCCCCTGGAGCTTCCCATGGATCGCCTCGACAGAAAAATTCTCCGCCTCCTGCAGGAGGACGCGACGCTTGCGGTCGCCGATGTCGCCAAGAAAGTCGGCTTGTCGACCACGCCGTGCTGGCGGCGCATCCAGAAGCTCGAGGAGGAGGGCGTCATCAAGCGGCGTGTCGCCATCCTCGACCATGAGAAGGTCAATGTGCGCGTCACCGTCTTCGTGTCGATCCGCACCAATTCGCACAGCCATGAATGGCTGCGGCGCTTCTCCGAGGTCATCCAGGAATTCCCGGAAGTGGTCGAGTTCTACCGCATGAGCGGCGACGTCGATTACCTGCTGCGCGTGGTGGTTCCGGACATTGCCGCCTATGACGCATTCTACAAGCGGCTGATCGCCAAGATCGAGATCCGCGACGTCTCGTCGTCCTTCGCCATGGAGCAGATCAAGTATACGACGGAAATCCCGCTCGACTACATGGTGCTGGACAAGGAATCGGGCGCGAACGCGGCGTGACACTGGTTGCGCCGACCGGCCTTAATTCTTCTTTTTGTTCAGGAAATTCCACGGCGAGTTGACCGGCAGCGTGACCGTGTCCGGCACGCTGCCGACACTCGTCACCTCGGCCTTGCGCACGGTGTAGCCGGATTGGACGATCGAGACGCCGTCGAGGATGAAGAGCTGGCTCTTCTCCATGCCGGGCTTCAGCACGCCGGTGACGGCGACCGGCTCATAGGCCTCTTTCATCTTGTAGGGATGCGCCGGCGTCACCAGCACGATCTGGTTCGGCGGCGGCGTCGGCATATGGCTGCAGGCGCCGGTCCACGGCACCAGCAGGAATTGGTAGACGAGGTCACCCTCGCGGTCGACCGGCAGTGCATAGCCGGCTAGTTGTATCGTCTTGTCCTGCAGATCGAGCGACAAGGTCTCGCCGTGGTCGGGCAGTTTTGCCGCGACCATCGGCAGGTTGGCGTCCTCGGCGATCGCTTGCGTCGCCGGACGGAGATCCTTCCAGAAGATATGCGCGACGTCGGCCGAGGCATGGGCTCCCGAGGCAACGAGCAGGAGCATGGCCGCCAACGTCGCGCATGATCTGAAACGCTTGTTCATGGTCGCTCCATCCTCCGCGAGTGGATTTGCGGAATCGAGTAAAAGCATCGTGACCGGTCAGGGCTCAACGGTTCAGCCGCATGACATGCCGGCGCGTGCCGGCGGTTCCGGTCTCTTGGAAGCCTCGCGCGGCGAACATGTCTCGAAACCCCATGAAGCGATAGCTGGGTGCTGCTTCGTCGACAGGATAGGCCTCGATGATAAGCGCACCTTTGGAGAAGGCGTGGTCGATCGCGGCGTCGAGCAGGGCGGAAGCCAGCCCGCCGCCACGCAAAGCCCTCGGCACATAGAAGCAGACGATCGACCATATGCCGGTCTCGGAGTCGTCCTGCTGCTTTGAAAGTCTTCGATAGGTTTCGCGCGGCGCGACCGAGCACCAGCCGACCGGTCCGCCGTCCAACTCGGCGAGGATGCCGACCGGGGTACCGGCATCGATGCGCGCCATCATCATGCGCTTCTTCTCGTCGTTCTGGATATGCTCGCGGCTGGAATGGCGCCAGGCCATGCACCAGCAGTATTTCGGTGCGCCGGGCTGTTCGAAGAGGGTTTCGAAGCGGCCGCGCGTTTCCCGCGTCACCTCGATGAAGCGGAAGGAAGCGGGATCAAGTTTTTCTGGCGGCGAGTCGTTCGAGTTGCTTGGCATCCGTCAGTTCCTTCACCGCGTCCTTGCCGATCCAGCGTGCCGTCCTGTCCGGCGATGCCGCCAGTTTCTCCGCCAGGGCAAGGGCAGGGGCGTGCAGGCTCATGGAGCGCTTGCCGATCTGCCGCAGCGCCCAATTCACCGCTTTCTTCACGAAATTGCGCGGGTCGCTCGCATGCCTCTCGATCAGCGGCAGATAGGCGATGAAGGTCGCGTCGGGTTCCTTCTTGAGATGCACAGTGCTCCAGGCCAGCATGGCAAAGGCGGTGCGGCGGACGAATTCGCGGTCGTCTTCGGCGAACCCGTCGACCAGTTCGCGCCAGAACGGCGTTTCGGCAAATAGGTCCGCAACCGAGTCGACGATCTCCCAGCTGTCGAAATCCGCGGCCCAGCGCCGGCATTGATCGATGTCGAGCTTCTTCGGCTCGCCCGTGAAGGCGGCCATCAGCCGCGCCTCGCGAATGCCGCTCTTCCACAGCAGCAGCGCGCGTTCATGGTTCTTCCTGACCTTGCGCGCCAGCGGCCGCAATTCGGAATTGCCGATGCCAAGCGCGGTCGCGGTGTTGATGCCGAAGCGCGCCATGCCGGTCAGGTTTTCCGCCACACCGATCGAGCGCAGATGAGCGAGGATGTCGTCGGCGCTCCAGCTCTGATCGGGCAGGATCATCAAGTCGCCTATTTTTCCAGGCGCGCCAGCAGCGAGGACGTGTCCCAGCGCTTGCCGCCCATGTCCTGCACATCCTTGTAGAACTGGTCGACAAGCGCGGTCACCGGCAGCTTGGCGCCGTTGCGGTTGGCCTCCGCCAAGCAGATGCCGAGGTCCTTGCGCATCCAGTCGACGGCGAAGCCGAAGTCATATTTGCCGGCATTCATCGTCTTGTGGCGGTTTTCCATCTGCCAGGAACCGGCTGCCCCCTTCGAGATCACCTCGACGACTTTCTCGATGTCGAGGCCTGCCTTCTTGCCGAAATGAATGCCTTCGGCCAGTCCCTGGACGAGACCGGCAATGGCGATCTGGTTGATCATTTTCGTCAGCTGGCCGGCGCCGGCCGAGCCCATCAGGCCGATCATGCGGGCGTAGGCGTCAATGACGGGCCGCGCCTTGTCGAAGGCGGCCTCATCGCCGCCGACCATGACGGTCAGCACGCCGTTCTCGGCGCCGGCCTGGCCGCCGGACACCGGCGCGTCGAGGAAGGAGAAGCCCGCCTGGCGCGCCGCTTCGTCGAGCTCGCGCGCGACCTCGGCCGAGGCGGGGGTGTTTTCGATGAAGACCGAACCCTTCTTCATCGCC
>NZ_RZTO01000686.1:0-3400 GCF_003997225.1 Mesorhizobium sp. M2C.T.Ca.TU.002.02.1.1 | reverse complement strand
GCGTGACATGCAATTCGCCCTCCCAGCCGTCGATTTCCAGCCCCAGGCACGCCTGCATCAGCATGAAGGTCGAGCCTGCCGACCAGGCCTGCGGCAGGCAGGCGACAGGATAGGCGATCGGCGCCTCGCCGGGCGCGCGGGTGAAGCCGCAGAACAGCTCCGGCAGCCGCATGTTGAAATGCACGGCGGACTCGAACGTGCCGCTCATCAGCCGCACCACGCTGTCGCGTTCGCCGTAGCGTGCGAGGCCGACGCCGCAGAGCGCCGTGTCATGCGGCCAGATCGAGCCGTTGTGGTAGGACATAGGGTTGAAAAACACCGCGTCGTCCGCGAGCGTCCTCAGCCCCCAGCCGGAATGGAAGGCGGCCGACAGCAGCTGGTCGGCGACCAGACTGGCGCGCTCGGGCTGCGGCAACCCGACGAACAGCAGGTGCCCCGCATTCGATGTGCGCACCTTGCAGGGCTGGCCTTCGCCATCGATGGCCAAGGCGTAGAAGTTCATGTCGTCCAGCCAGAAGTCGCGTTCCACGGCGACCCGCATTTCCTCGGCACGACCCTCCCAATGCTCGGCATCCGCGAATTCGCCGCGGCGGCGAGCGAGCGCCGCCATGCCGCGGAAGGCGGCAAAGACATAGCCCTGCACCTCGACCAGCGCGATCGGTCCCTTGGGAATGCGCCCATCGGCATGGAAGACGGAGTCAAAACTGTCCTTCCAGCCCTGGTTGGCAAGGCCCGACTCGGCGGCGCGCTGGTAGGTGACGAAACCGGTGGCGCGGCTCGCCTCTTCCGTCCACTCGGCGGCGGCCTTGAGCGAGGGCCACAATTTGTCGATGAAGGCCATGTCGCCGGTGCGGTCGGCATAGGCGGATGCCAGATGGATATAGAGCGGCGTGGTGTCGACGCCGCCATAATAGCGGCCGAAGGGAAGCTCGCGCAGCGCCGCCATCTCACCCTTGCGCGTCTCATGCATGATTTTGCCGGGCTGGGAATCCCAAAAGGGCGACGTTTCGGTCGCCTGGTGCTCGGCCAGAAAAGCCAGCACGCCCCGCGCCAGGCCGGGGTTGAGCCAGAGCATCTGCAGGCTCGAGATCACGCCGTCGCGGCCGAATGCCGTCGAGAACCACGGGATGCCGGCATAGGGATAGGGCCCGGTCGGAAGCTCCGTGGTAAGCAGCGCCACATCGGCGCGGGCGCGCTCGACCCAATCGTTGAAGACGCGGCCTGAGCTGTGCACCGTGGCGCCATGCCTGCGCTTGGCGCGCATGCCGAAGCGGGCGCGCGCCGCGGCGGCGCGGAATCGGTCGCGATCGGGCGGATCGGCCACCTCGGGACCGACCTCGATATAGAGCACTTTTTGACTGCGCTTGGTCACCGCGATGAGGAAATCGGCGCGATTGTCGCTCAACTGGTCGGGCGCCTGCGAAAAGGAGATCGCGGAAAGTCTCGGCAGACCGTCGAGGCCGTCATAGCCAAGCAGCACCGAGGTCTTGTCGGTCTTGGCGACATGCGTCGTGCCACGCTTCACCCGGGTCGTGCCGCGCACCTCGAACATGTCGCGAAAGTCGGCGGCAAAATGCAGTGAGGCGGTGATGGTCGAATGCTCGCGGCTATAGTTGGAAAGCGTGATGCGCTCGAACAGCCTGTCCTGCCAGATGAGCCTGACGCGTTCGATGTGGATCGCACCCTGCGGGATATCGCGGCCCGCGGCACTCTGGATCGGCAGGTTGGTGAGGTTGGACGTGAACAGCACATTGTCCTGGCTGAGCGAGGCGCCGAGCAGCGACATCTGCCTGCCGCCGATGGTCAGCCGGAATTCGGAAAGCACGCGGGTGTCGTCGCGGAAGAAGCCGTCGCCGGACCCTCTGATGTCGCCATAGGCGTCGGCGACGGCGAAGCAGTCGCCCTGCTTGAGGGCAAAGAGCCGGTGCGGTTCCCGCGGCGCCGTCTCGTCGAGCGAGGAAAGGGCCACGGCGGGATCGAGCTTGCGCTCGTCGAGCTCCGTCATTCGTCACCTCTTCGTTTGCCCCGCCCTAGAGGATGATGCCGAAAAGTGTGAAGCGGTTTTCGGACAACATCATGCTCTATCTCGTAGATTCGCGCTATGAAGGTCAGGAAGCCTTGACCTCCGGGATGCCGGTCAGGCGCATATAGGCAGCTAGGTAGTCGCGCGCCATCCTTGCGGCCGAGAACCTTGTCTCGAAGACCGCCCTCACCTGCCGCCGGTCGAGATCGAGAAGCGCGGGCATCGACGCGACCGCATCGTCCACACTGTCCACGACGAAACCGGTGACGCCGTTGTCGATTATCTCCGGCAAGGCGCCTTGATCCCAGGCAATCACCGGCGTGCCGCAGGCCATGGCCTCGATCGCGACGAGACCGAACGGCTCCGGCCAATCTATGGGGAATAAGAGGCCCGCCGCGTTGCCGAGAAACTCCGCCTTCTCGTCTTCCGTGATCTCGCCGACATACTCGATCTGCTTGCCATCGATGAGCGCCTCGATGTTGTCGCGGAAATAGGCGCGGTCGTCGTCGCCGATCTTGGCCGCCAGCTTCAGCTTCAACCCGGACCGGCGCGCGATCTCGATGGCGCGGTCCGGCCGCTTGTCGCGCGACAGGCGTCCGAGGAAGGCGAGATACGGCTCTTCCGCCTCAGGTTCATAAGTCGGTTGGTAGGCATCGAGCGGCAGTCCGTGATGGATGGTGGCCAGCCAGTTCGCGTCGGGCAAGCCGCGCTTCTGGCTGTGCGAGATCGAGATCATCGGGAAACGCGGGAAGCGTTTATAGGCCGGCGCCAGGTCGACATAGTCGAGCCGGCCATGCGGCGTCGTCACCGTCCGCCCCGCGATCTCTTCGAAGAACGGAAAATGCACGAAGTGGCTAAGATGGAAATGGATGACATCGAACTCGCCGGCGCGCGCTCGCACATCGGCAAGCATCGCCAGATGCGCTGCGATCTCCGATTTCTTCGGCCGCGGGTCGAGGCGTATCGCCTGGTCGCGCCCGGGCACCAGCCGCGCCGAGGTCTCGCTGTCGCCGCTCGCGAATAGCGTCACATCGTGGCCAAGCCCGACCAGCGCCTCGGTGATGTAGAAGACGATCCTTTCCGTGCCGCCATAGAGTTTCGGCGGCACGGATTCGTACAGCGGCGCGACATGAGCTATGCGCATTTGGTCCCTCGGCTGTTGACGCGAAGCAAAATGCGTCAACCGCGAGATCGTTCCTGCCCAATTGGTCGCGGACACGGTTGATATCCGTCCGACAGGCGCGACAAGTCAGCCAAGGCCTTCAACCTCGCCGCGCTCTGAGCCCGATGCCGAGCGCTAAACAATTAAATCAACTTGATTTTCTAAAGTGGCGATCTACAGTTCCGGCGACTGGCAACGACCGCATGACCCTCAAG
>NZ_RZTO01000685.1:0-3401 GCF_003997225.1 Mesorhizobium sp. M2C.T.Ca.TU.002.02.1.1 | reverse complement strand
ATCGTCATCATCCTGGTGCCGGGACCCACGGTCACGCTGATCATCGCCAACAGCATTCGCCACGGCTCGCGCGCGGGCTTGGCCAACGTCGCCGGCACACAGGCCGGGCTTGCCGTCATGATCGCCATCGTCGGCATCGGCCTCAACACGCTGATCGCCGGCATGGGCCACTGGTTCGAATGGGTGCGGCTGCTCGGCGCCGCCTACCTGATCTGGATGGGCGTGCAGATGTTTCGCGCAAAGGGCGCGCTGAACCCCGACGGGTCGGCGAAGAAGCCGCGCGGCGGCTTCTTCCTGCAGGGTTTTCTGGTGGCGGTCAGCAATCCCAAGACCTTGGTGTTCTTCGGCGCCTTCTTCCCGCAGTTCATCGCGCCGCAGGGCAACTACACGCTGCAGATCGTGGTCATGGGCCGGACCGCCATGATCTTCGCCGCCATGTCAGACTCGACCTACGCGCTTGCGGCAGGCCGCGCCGGCCGCATCCTCTCGGCCAGCCGCGTCAAGCTGATGTCGCGCATCAGCGGCAGCTTCCTGGTCGGCGGCGGACTGTGGCTGGCGTTCTCGAAGGCGAAGTGAACAGCGACTTCGCCGATACGAAATTATTTTTGGAAGCATATTGAAGAGTTGTGAGCGGCCTCACAACTCTTAGCCATGAACAAGTCAAACGTTTCCTTCCGGAATCGCTTGCTTATTTGGCAGTACGAATACAGCGATACCGTTAAAATTGTAGCTGTATTCTGCGCTTTTGCGCTGATGCGAAGCGCCGCAATTATCCGGCTTGAGTTCGATCCGGTCACCGGCACCCAGCACGTGATGGGCGTGGTTGAATACATCAGACCGGCGCCCGTCAATCCGAAATTCACTGTCGGCCACGGACTATACTACACCTATGACGTGCGCCTCGATGACGACACGCTCATATCGATTGACGATGAGGTGGGGACGCCGCACCTTGTCGGATCGGTAATCCCTATCGAGCGGCAGCACCACAAACACAGCGCCGACACCTATCGATTGCTCAACGGGTGACGGCGCTTGCTTGCCGACCGGCTCCAAACAGTCAGTTCAGCCGCCCGAGCCGCTCCACCAGCAGGGCGAAGAAGCCGTCATGGTCGATGTCGCGCATCACCATGGCGTTCTTTTCCCGCTTGGTGACGCCCCACCAGTCGATCACCGTCATGCCCATGGTGAGCTCCGACGCGGTCTCGACGCTGACATTGCAGTGACGGCCTTTGAACAGCTCCGGCTTGAGGAGATAGGCGATAACGCATGGATCGTGCAGCGGCCCGCCATCGGTGCCGTATTTTTCCTCGTCATAGCGTTCGAAGAACTCCAGCATCTCGGCGGTCGCGGTGCCGACCTTGGTGCCGAGTTGGCGGAAAGCCTGTATGCGCTTGGAGGTGGTCAGCGCCTTATGGGTGACGTCGAGCGGCATCATCACGATCGGAATGCCCGATTTGAACACCAGATCGGCGGCTTGCGGGTCGACATAGATGTTGAATTCGGCGGCCGGCGTGACATTGCCGCCCTCGAAGAAGCCGCCGCCCATCAGGACGATTTCCTTGATGCGCGGCGCGATCCTCGGCTCGCGGATCAGCGCCAGCGCGATGTTGGTGAGCGGTCCGAGCGGGCAGAGCGTGATCGTGCCGCTTTCCTCGCGCATCAGCGTCTCGACGATGAAATCGACGGCGTATTGCTCCTGCAGCGGCATGGTCGGCTCGGGCAATTGCGGGCCGTTCAGGCCGGTCTTGCCGTGCACTTCCTCGGCGGTGACGAGCTGGCGCGCCAGCGGGCGGATAGCGCCGGCATAGACCTTGATTTCGGGCCGGCCGGCCAATTCGCAGATCTTGCGGGCGTTGTTCTGGGTCAGCTTCAGCGGCACGTTGCCTGCAACCGCGGTGATGCCGACGACCTCCAGTTCGGAACTGCCAAGCGCCAGCAATATGGCGACGGCGTCGTCCTGGCCGGGATCCGTGTCGATGATGATCTTTCTGGACTGGGGCATTTCAATTCCTTTTGGGGAGTCTTTTTGGGCGGGCCTTACAGCATGATCCCGAACCGGAGGTCAGCGTTAGCAAAAAGTGGGAACCGGTTTTCGGATAAGATCATGCTCCAACGAAGAGGTGAACCAGGATGGCGGTTCAACGAAACGTCATCCTGATTCAGTGCTTGAACTTGATCGCGCGGCGGACCATATCAAGACCATCGGGAAAAATGCCATCCGGGTTTTTCCAGTTTGTGTCGCTCTTCAGAGGACAGTGTAACAATGAGTCGAATGACGCCCTTCTCCAGCCCGCTTCTCCTGGGGTTCGATGCCATGGAAAAGACGCTTGAGCGTCTGGCGAAGTCGGGCGACAGCTATCCTCCGTACAACATCGAGCGCCTCAGCGCCGCCGACGGCAAGGCCGAGAGGCTGCGCATCACATTGGCCGTTGCCGGTTTCGCCGAAAGCGACCTCGATGTCACCACGGAAGAAAACCAGCTGATCGTGCGCGGCCGCCAGAGCGACGACACCGAGCGCGAATTCCTGCACCGCGGCATCGCCGCGCGCCAGTTCCAGCGCTGTTTCGTGCTGGCCGACGGCATGCGGGTGATCGGCGCCGAGCTGAAGAACGGACTGTTGTCGGTCGATCTCGACCGGCCGGAGTCCGAGCGGCTGGTACGGAAAATAAACATATCGGTGAAAGACTGACCTTCGCCGATGGCTCTATGCGAGGCGGCCAATCCTGGCGTCCTCGCGCCAAGGAGGCTTGAAATGACCAGAACTGACGAAACGATCACCATGACCAGCGGCGAATTCGCCCATCTCGGCGAAGGTTCGGTCGCCTATCTCAGGAAAGTATCGAGCGACGACCTGCGCGGCCGCTTCCCGGGCCTTCAGGAAATCGCGCCCGGCCTTGAGCTGTGGGCGCTGTTTGCCGCCAACGGCCAGCCGATCCTGCTTTCCGATGCCCGTGACCGGGCGCTGGCGGGTGCGTTGGAGAACGACCTGACCACTGTCGCGATCCACTAGACCATAATCCCGAAAAGTCGGACCCGGTTTTCGGGTAAGATTATGGTCGACTAAAGTAGCGATTGCTGGCAGTCCAAAATGGAAAGGGCCGCTCCCGGCGGCCCCTTCAGGGTTTCATCCCAAAAACCAGATTCTATCCCAAAACTTCAGGCTGCGTGCGAGGCCTGCGTGTCCGACAGCAAGGCGTGGATTGCCACCGCGTCGCGCGTGCCCCTGATCTTGGCCACCGTGTCGGCATCGCGCAGCACACGCGCGATGCGCGACAGCGCCTTGAGATGGTCGGCGCCGGCGCCCTCGGGCGCAAGCAGCAGAAAGACGAGGTCGACCGGCTGGTCGTCCAGCGCCTCGAAATCGACCGGCGTTTCCAGCCGGGCGAAGACCCCGGCGA
>NZ_RZTO01000684.1:0-3407 GCF_003997225.1 Mesorhizobium sp. M2C.T.Ca.TU.002.02.1.1 | reverse complement strand
GTCATTCTGCGCAAGAAGTTCTCCCTCGATGCCGCCCAGCTGCTCGCTCAGCTCGAGAAGGACAATGTCGGCGCCGTCGTGCTAGGCTTCCCGGTCAACATGGACGGCTCGGAAGGGCCTCGTGCGCAAAAATCGCGCGCGTTCGTCCGCAACATGGCGCCGCTTTCCGACCTGCCCTTCGTGCTGTGGGACGAGCGGCTGTCGACGGTCGCGGCCGAGCGGACGCTGATCGAGATGGATTTCTCGCGCAAGAAGCGCGCCGGCAAGATCGATTCGGCGGCCGCAGCCTTTATTCTGCAGGGAGCGTTGGACCGGCTTCAGTCGCTCGGCCGAGCCGATCCGGACTGATATCGCCCTGCCGCCGCTGCCTGATCCATTCGGCGATGTTGCGCCGGCGGCGGAAAGCCCAAAGGCCCATCAGCAGGAAAAAGTCGAAAACGCAGGTTCGCGCCACCATGCCCGGGATAATCGCCGGATCGATGCCCAGCATCTGGCCGTAGAGCTGGAAGACGAAATCGTGCAGCTGGCGGCTGAGCATCACATAACCGAAATTCATGTCGTTGAGCGACAGGAAGAACCATCCCCAGAAGATGGCCATCGGAGCAGCCCACAGTGCGAACAGCGTGCGCATCAGCGGCTGCCTCCTGGCTTGCGTTCCGGACGGCCGGATATGCGGGAAAGCAGCGAACTGTGCGCGGCGCCCATCGCCATGCGCGAGGCGGCGCGAACATCGCCCTCTGGCAAATTCATTGCCGCGAAGGTGGAGCGGCGTTCGGCCAGCACGGCGATGTAGGAGGCAAGCAGCGCCGTCATCTGGATGGCGACGATCATGAACAGGCCGTCAATGCCTTGCGCCACACCGCCGATGAGGATCAGCGAAAGCAGGAACGATGCCGAGATGAAGGCGATCCGCGCCACGCTCTCGCCCGCGTCCGCCCTCGCCGCCGCGTTCAGCAGCGTTTCGACGAAGGCCCAGCAGAACAACACCGCGACGGTCAGGAGCGCGATCGAGAGCGGCGCCAGCACGGCAACATTTTCAAGCTCGGGAAACCGGTTGGCCTGGACCGAGAGACCAAGCACGCCAAGCGCCGTCGCTATGCCGCGGCTGCCGTCCATGCAGATATAGGCAAGCAGGGCGAAAACGACCGCCCAATGCAAGGCCAGAACTGAGCTTAACACGTGCCGCATGCGCTTCCCGCTGGCGGAGCTCGGGGAGGCCATGGTTAACCGTTCCCTACTCCAGCAAACGGAGATTGGGCCTTGCAACGGTTCACCGCAATGGAAACCATTTGTTAAGGTTAACAGCTATCCACAGCTCGGCAATCCGCATTGGCGCATCAAGCCGAAGAGCGGGAAGCGGTTTTGGTTTAGAGCGGGATCAGGTCACCGGCGGATAGAGCGTGTCGATGATCATGCGCGCGTCGTGGCGCGAATCGAGCATACCGTAGGTGGTGCGCCACTGGCCGCCCAGCCGCGTTTCGACGAAAGCGTCGGCGATCCGCCCTGCTCCCAGCCGGCGCAGCTCCGCCGCCGCGGCCGAAAGCGCGAGCTGCTCGGTGAGCAGGCGCGCCGAGCCCTGGTCGGTCGCGGCGACCTGCATGGCAGCCTTGAGCACGCCGATGGTGCCGCGCCCGCCGGTGCCGAGATCGCGGTCGATGCCGGCCAGCACCTCCTCGAACAGGCCGGGCGCACGGCCGAGCACGCGCAGCACGTCGAGCGCCATGACATTGCCCGAGCCTTCCCAGATCGCGTTGACCGGCGCCTCCCGATAGTAGCGGGCGAGCGGCGCTTCCTCGACATAGCCGTTGCCGCCCAGGCACTCCATCGCTTCGTAAAGCAGCCCCGGCGCGATCTTGCAGACCCAGTATTTGACGACCGGCGTCATGGCGCGGGCGAAGGCCGCCTCGCCACGGTCGCTTGCCGCCTCGTCGAAGGAGCGCGCCAGCCGGAACGATAGCGCCGTAGCCGCGGCGACATCGAGCGCCATGTCGGCAAGAACCCGCTGCATCAGCGGCTGGTCGATCAGGTTCGAGCCGAACACCTGCCGATGGCGCGTGTGGTGGACGGCCTCGGCAAGCCCTGCCCGCATCAGCGCCGACGAAGCGACCGCGCAGTCGAGCCTCGTCAGCGTCACCATGTCCATGATCGTCTTGACGCCGGCGCCCGGGTCGCCGACCATCTCGCCGATCGCGTTGACGAACTCCACCTCAGACGAGGCGTTCGATCGGTTGCCGAGCTTGTCCTTCAGCCGCTGGAAGCGGAAGCCGTTGCCGGAACCGTCGCCCAGGATGCGCGGGACAAGGAAGCAGGACAGTCCCTCCGGAGCCTGGCCAAGCACCAGGAAGGCATCCGACATCGGCGCCGACATGAACCATTTGTGGCCGGTCAACCGGTAGAAGCCGCTTCCCGTTCGCTCGGCCCGGGTCGTATTGGCGCGCACATCCGTGCCGCCCTGCTTCTCCGTCATGCCCATGCCGAGCGTCAGCCCGGTCTTCTGCACCGGCGGCTTCTGCGTCTGGTCGTATTTGCGCGTCGTCACGCGCGGCGCCCATTCGCGGAAAAGCTTCGGGCTCGCCATCAGCGCCGCCAGCGAGGCGCTGGTCATGGTGATCGGACACAGATGCCCGGTCTCGAGTTCCGCTGTCAGATAGAAGCGCGCCGCCCGCACCTGATGGCGGCGGCCGATCTCGGCATCGCCGTTTTCCCACACGGAAGAATGCAGGCCGCCGGCAATCGAGCGGCGCATCAGGGCGTGATAGGCCGGATGGTATTCGACCAGGTCGAGGCGCCGGCCCTGGCGGTCATGCGTCCGCAATTTCGGCGTATCGGTGTTGGCGAGGCGGGCAAGCTCCTGCGCCTCCTGCGTCATCACGAACCGGCCAAGCCCATCGAGATCCTTGCGCACGGGATCGGAAAAACGCTCGGCAAGCTGGATGAGCAGCGGATCGCCCCGCCATGCATTGCCGCCCGTCAACGGCGGCGGCTGGTTGATCACCTCGTCGGTCACGCCCAATCCTTCAGTTGCCCAATCCTTCAATTGGCCGAGAGGTTCTTAGCATTTCCAAGGCCGCGGTCGCGAATCCGAAGCCCCCAGCCTTATAGCCCAAGCCACGCCTTATAGCCCAAGCCACGGAAGGCGCGCGACGAAAATACCGGGGAGAACGCCCGCAATCCAAAGCTGGCGCTTGCGGCAGGCCGGACCGCACCCTATAGCAGCGCCTTGAGATGACCGACGCTTCGTCCCTGCCGCTCTTTCCCCACCGCCATCTTCTGGGCATCCGCGATCTTTCCCCCGCCGATATCGAGCTGTTGCTCGATCGGGCGGACCAGGCCGTGGCGATCTCACGGCAATCGGAAAAGAAGACTTCGACGCTGCGCGGCCGCACCCAGATCAACCTCTTCTACGA
>NZ_RZTO01000683.1:0-3407 GCF_003997225.1 Mesorhizobium sp. M2C.T.Ca.TU.002.02.1.1 | reverse complement strand
ACGCTGGCCTTCCCTAACGGGATGTTGAGATAGCGAGCGACTGCTTCGGCCAGCACCCGGTTGGAATTGCCCGCGAAAAGCTTCATGCACCGTTCCTGGTGAAGGATGGAGAGGCCGGAGAGACTCTCATGAGCCTTTTATGCGGGCTTTTAGCGGCCCGCGCCGATATTGCAAGCCTCGTTGTGGGGAATCCTTGCGGCGACCGCAACAAACAGGGAAAACATCGCAAGCCGGCAACAGTTTGGTCGGCAACAGTTTGGCCTGTCCGGTCAACCGGCGCCGCCGCTGCCCAGCCAGGCGGCGAACTGGTCGATCGTCTGGTCGGCAATGGCCTGCATGGTGGCGGGCGCCACCGCGGGCCAGCCCTCGCCGCTGCCGACGGAGGGCGCCTTCTGCTGGCCATTGATGCGGTGCAGGCGGTTTCCCGAGGGATCGTAAATGTCCCAGACATAGATGACGGTCGTGTCCTTGCCCTCGGACATCGTCGAAAAATAGCCCTTCAGCACATGCGTCGCGGTCTGGTCCGTGCTGCCGACAAGCGTCAGGCCACGCTGTTTGGCACGGGTTTGCAGTTCCGCCGTCAACGGTGCCGCCGCGTCCACCGATGCGCCGACGATCGGCGCCACCTGCAGCCGCGTCTTGGCCAGCGCCGCGGTCTGGGCCGGCGTTGCGGGTCTTGCGGGTGAGGCCGTGGCGGAAGGCGCGGGCGAAGGAGCAGGCGCGGTCGTGGTCGGAGAGGTGGCCGTCGTCGATGTGCCCTGCGGGGTGGCCGAAGACTGGGCAGAACTCGCCGGCGGGGTGATCGCCGAAGGTTCGAGCACGTCCTTGGCGTTGGTGCAGGCGCCAAGCGCCAGCGCCGCAAGCAATGACACGGTCGTCACCCGCGATCGTCTCATTTGCCTGAAAACTCCCTACTGGCGAACGCCCCCGCGTGAACCAACCATTATGGATTCACTGCACGATCAAGTCGAGATCATGGCGTGACAGCGGCTTCGGCGCCGATTCCGTGGTGAGGTAGGTGCGGCCAAGCGTCATCGCGGTCTCGGTCTCGGAGTCCATGATGATCATATGCGCGAACAGCGTCATGTTGGGCGCGATCGGCTCCGGATTGCCCTGGTAGAACATAGGCATGTCCATCCAGGACGGCGTGAAGCGGGCGCCGACCGAATAGCCGCAGGCATTCAGCCGGTGCTTGGTCAGATTGTGCGCTTCGAGCGTGCGGGCATGCGCGTCGAAGACATCGCCGAAGGTGTTGCCCGGCGTCATCGCCTTTTCGACCGCGAGCAGGGCGGCGCGGGAAGCGTCGAACAATTCCTGGTGACGCTTCGACACCTTGCCCGTGAGTACGGTGCGCATCATCGGGGCATGATAGTGGTGGAAGACGCCGGCCCATTCGAGCGTCAGCTGGTCGTTCTTGGTGAGCTTGCGGCGGCCGGCCTTGTAGCGGCAGAGCAAGGCATCGGCGCCGGAGCCGATGATATACTCGTTGGCGGGATAGTCGCCGCCGCCGGCAAAAACGGCCCCTTGCATGGCGGCAAGGATGAGCCCTTCGTCGCCGCCTTGTTTGATCAGCGGCAGCGCCGCATCCAGCGCGTCGTCGGAAAGATTGGCGGCCTTTTCCGCCTTGGCGATCTCGGCCGGGCTCTTGAACAGGCGCAGCCGGCCGACGATGCCCGAAGCATCGGCGATCTGGCCGAAGGTCTGCAACTGCTCGTCAAGGCGCCGGCCGTTATAGGCGGTCAGGCCGTGGGTGTCGTATTCGACGCCGATGCGGGCGCCGAGCAGGTCGAGGTCGTTGAGCAGGTTGCGCAGGTCGATCGCCGGGTTGGCGCCCTGACGATCGGTCCACAGCACGATGTTTTCGATGGTCGAGGTATGGCGTGCTTGCCTCAGATCGGCCGAACGGGTGAGCAGCACCATCGAGCCGTCGGCCTTCACCACCAGGCACTGGAAAAAGCAGAAGCCGAATGTGTCGTAGCCGGTCAGCCAATACATGCTCTCCTGCGCGAACAAAAGCACGGCGTCGAGCTTCTTCTCGGCCATTTCGATCAGCAGCCGATCGCGTCGCGCGTCGAATTCCGAACGTTCGAAATGCAGCGCCATTTTACTCTTTCTCCAGAACGATTGCCGAAACCTGGCGCCCGTAATCCGCTTCCTTGCGGTGTGTGGTGCGCCGGTAGGAATAGAAAAGCTCTTCTTCCGCGTAGGTGCAGCGGCCAAGGCCTTCGGCGGTCACGCCGGCCTTGCGCAGCCGGTCGACCGTATATCGGTTGAGGTCGAACATCGAGTGGCCGGTCGTCTTCGACGGTCTGAAATAGCGGTGATTGCCGGCGTCGGCTTCGACGAAGCGGGCGACGAATTCCGGCCCGACCTCGTAGTTGCCGGGGCCGATCGAGGGGCCAAGCACGGCGACGATGCGCTCGCGGCGGGCGCCGAGGGCTTCCATCGCGGCGACCGTGTTTTCGAGCACGCCGGTGAACGCGCCCTTCCAACCGGCATGCGCGGCGCCGATGACGCGCGCCCCGGCGTCGGCGAACAGGACCGGCCCACAATCGGCCGTCGAGGCGCCGATGGCGATGCCGGGACGGTCGGTGACGATGGCGTCGGCCTTCGGACGAGGACCGGCGAAGGGTTCCCTGGCGACAACGACATCCGGCGAGTGGATCTGGTGCGCGGTCAACAGATGATCCGCGGGCACGCCCATCCAGGCGGCAACGCGCCGCCGGTTCTCGGCGACCAGTGTCTGGTCGTCGCTGGAGCCGGTGCCGATGTTGAGCCCCCGGTAGATGCCGTCGGAGACGCCGCCGATGCGGGTGAAGTAGCCGTGGCGCATGCCCGGCACTTTTTCAAGCAGCGGCGAGCGTACTGGATCGGGTCTGGTCTGATTCAGCATGGTTGGGTTTGTCGCCGTGCAAGGCGGGTTCGTCAAGGCGAAGTTCGGAGAACGAAGCGGGCCAGTCGGTAAGGCCGCTCGGCGATCAGGTGGCTTTCGCCGCCGGCAGCACCTTCATGACCTTGAACAACTCGCCCATCGCGTCGGGGCCGGCCAGGCGTTCGACCGCGTCGGAAATGGCTTGACGTGTCTCGGTATCGGCATCGGCGCCGAGCGTGCCGGCGCGCTCGAGCAGGCCCATGCCGAGCAGGAATTCGCCCTGGGTCGACAAGTGCACCTCGAGACCGTGAGCGCGCGCCATCTCGGCAAGAGCGGCGAAATCGACATGGGCTGTGAGGTCGGCTTCGCCCGGATTGGCCAAAACGTCCTCGCGCTGGTGCCGGCGCAGCGCCTGGAAAGTGTCGCCGATCCCCGGCTGAAGGTGGCCGTAGTCGATGAAGAGGCCGGCGCCGCCCTGGCCGGCTATGCGCTCGGCGATCTGCGACATCAGCGCCGAACGGGCAGGGGCCACTTC